>JAYEFK010000113.1:0-7559 GCA_034658575.1 Methanobacteriota archaeon | reverse complement strand
CTGCTGCCGCTCATTCAAATGACCTTCCATAGTCTCAAATATTTTTTTGATGGCACATTCTTCCATGACATAATAATAGATTGTAATAGTACTTAATAGTTGTTCAGGTTAATTCTTAACGAGCCCTTATATGGAGTTTCGATGCGGTCATCGCTCCAAACATCTTTTTTTCTGATAATGTCGGCGGTGAGCGTCACATATCCAATCAACTGGTTAGAATGGCAGCAAAGATATGTTTTACTGATAAGTCTCTGTTGGTTTTCGAGTGCATCGTCTTTTAAAAAATCGTTTAATTCTTTTTCTGTTGAGCTAAAACGTGATATATCATGACGTTCCGTATATGAAACTATCCATAATTCAGTATCTGAGAATCGTGGATGCATAACTTATAATCTTTGTGATTTATACACTTTTATCGCCCGTTTGAAGAACTCTACTTGTTCTTTTGTGACCGTTGGGTTTCTCATGTTTTCCTCAAACTCACGCACGTCTTCGGGATCGTCTATAATTAACCCAAGTCGAATTGGTTCTGCCATGATGCGCCTCCTATGTTCATATCATACGTTATATATCACATTTGACAGAATAATATTGCCATCACGCTACTTAAAGGTTCGTGTTCCTTCGACGGGTGCCACTCCAGAAACTCGAGCAGGTCCAGACCGCACTCAGCAGGACCTTTGTCCTTGCAGTGAACGCTCCCCTCGATCATCCCAAGATGCCGCATCACCGCATTCAGCGTTGCAACAAAGATAGCCCTCCGGTAGTTGTTGTTAAGTTCCATAGCAAGAACATCCTGAAGCGTCCCCTCAAAGTCGCCATACATGTCTGTAAACGCCTGACCAAAACTGCCCGCAAACTCAGCCTGCATCAGCCGCTCGACACCTTTCAGTATCGGAAAGTCCTCACTCTCAGGATTTCCTATCGCCTCTTCCGGAGTCAGTGGCTTCGCTCTGATAACCACGGTCTCGTCCAGCAGATCGTTCTCTGCCACAATCCTCTCAAATTTCTCTCTTATCACAGTGTACATCTTAGAAAGCCCCCGGCTACTTCATAACTGTTTAATTTCTTCCAAGTGGACTTTTAAAGAAGATTAACCACAGAGGACACAGAGAGCACAGAGAGTTGCTGTTTTCTCTGTGTCCTCTGTGCTCTCTGTGGTTTTCCAAACCCGTTTTGGAAGATAATAAAAGTCTCAAGCCTCCTAAAAAAAGGTTGGCGATGTGAACGATTTCGCATCTCGTCCACATCAATCCTGCTTCAAGCCATCTTCTTGATCTTATCAAAGAGCTGCTGCATCGTGTCCTCGTTACTCTTCGTAAACGAAAACGGCGAGTCAGTGAACCCTTTCGTTGTGACCGGCACATTATCCAGCCGGTAGAACGTTCCCGAACACTCCATCGCATCGATGACGCCAGGCAGCACCACATCGGACGCAATCGTTGTCGGGCACGGCGCAATATCGAGGCAGACGAGCGGTATCTCCCAGAGATACGCTTGCAGGGTCTGCCGGGATGTGGCAGACAAGATCAGCGCACGTCACGAATGCCGCGTCTACATCGCGGTCTCGCAGCACGTCCACCATCGTGTACTCGCCCGGGCACGTAACGCCATCAAGCGCAAGATCGCTCTCCGATCCCACCTGCTCAAACCCTGGCAGGAAGTTGGTGATCGCGCCTCCAACAACGATTGCGACGCCGCTCATCTCGGAACCAACGTGCATTCCAGCAGAGCCATTTATCGTGATCTTGCCTGCGGTCATTCCGTTTCCGATTCGTTTGACCCTTGATACGTCTCCGTTGCTGACAATCGAGGTGTCCCCAGGCGTTTTGCCGCCATCGCCTTTGACATCAAAGAAATTGGACAATGGGCGTTTGTTTGGACCCTGCCACACGATCAGGTCTCTAATCTCGCCCCTCCTTGATACGATCTCGCCGTCCTTGATCGTGTACTCCGCCTGTGCAAAGTTCTTTGCCAGATTCTCGTGATCACGGACATTCAAGCTCTTCGGGTCGATGTTGTAGATCGTAACATCTCCGTCGGCACCAACGCCGAGGCTACCCTTCCTGTGCGATATGCCAACCGTCCTTGCGGTGTTTGCACGGGTCAGAATCGCGATATCATAGAGTGACATCTCCCGGTCCACTGCGCCAAGATCGCTCCTGTCGCGTGCCCATGGGTGACACTCATCAAATGTTGCATTCCGTGCAGCCTATACACTTCTCCGGGATGTACCCCAGTTGCTTATCATCTTTCGTCTGAAATATTAATTCATTCATACATTTCCTCCATAATCACACATCTGTACAGGTGCCGCAGATAGCCTCCACACCATGACAAACAAAGGATTATCCGCACTTGATAGGCTTCACAGGAATTGTAACATCAATCATTTCGTAGCTGTACACATCCTCCCCGGCTTTCAGGAGTTCGGAGATTGCATCTTCGTGTGGGATCTTTTCGGTGTTCATATACCATGCGTGCAGCTTCGGGTATTTTTCGGTCTTGCCCGGGTCGAGATATATCCTGATCCCACGCGCAGACGTCACACCCGTTGGAACTTGCCGGTTCACCACAACCGCCATCTTTCCAAAGTCCACAATCCGCATCCCATTGTTCCCGATGGTGGCACCTGCGAGGATCTGAAAAGCGTCAGGGAGGCAGTTGTAGGTCTCACAGGTCACATATATGCGCTCTCCGTCCTGGAAGCCGAGAGCACGTTTTGTGATGTTAAACATCTGAATACCAATGAACGCACCTGTAGCGAGGTATCCGTGGAACGGGACCACCCGCTCTATCTGGGATAGCAGTTTCGGGTCGGCGATTTGTCTGATAATCTCGTCCATTGTGGGAACTCCCGGGCATGGGTGCCCAGTTGTTTCAATGATAGATGTTTGTTTAACGTAAAAGATCAATCATTGTTATTTTACTTAAACTTAGCGGTGCGACTAAGCGATGTAGTTGTATGTCGTGCCACCATGCTGCCCGGATTGTGATTTGTGAGCCGCCGGGTTCCGGTCTTGTCATCTCGACTGCATCAGATCTGAATGACGGCTCCAGCGCGGTCATATAGACTTATGCTTGACAACTCTTCGGACATCTTCTGAAGCGGTGTGGTCAATCAATTTACATTTACCTGACACGAATATCAAGCAAAATCAATATCAGTAGACACTGTGGCACACAAACCTTTTATTGACGTACGCATAGTCACGTACAACCTTAAAAGTACAGAGGGTGTACGCATGATAGAAACAATACTGATATCGGCAAGGACGATCGATCAGGGCGCTACTCTCGAGGAGAAGACCTCACAGGCTTATTTTGATGCAGCTGCATACTGTGAGTTAAACGAAGGCAATCTCGAAGCGCTTGGAGTATCGGTCGACCAGAATGTGAAGGTGGCAACCGCCCACGGAGCGGTTGTGGTACCTACAAAGATTGATAAACGGCTCCCGGATGACGTAGTCTTCATCCCGATGGGGCCGTGGGCGAATGCTATCGTCGATCCTGACACATGTGGCTGCGGAATGCCCGGATTCAAGGGCGTGCCAGCAACGGTCGAGGCGACGACAGAAGCGGTACTTTCCATGAAGGAACTGATGGCAACGTACAAGGAGTGAGAAAGGAGGAACTGATATGCCAGTAATAAAAGACGTGGTATGCACGTTCTGCGGCTGCCTCTGTGACGACCTCGAGGTCAATGTCGAGGACAACAAGATCACAAAGGTGGGAAAAGCGTGTAAGCTCGGGCGGGCAAAGACGATGGGAATGTTTCTGCACGAGCGAATCGAGAAGCCGATGATCCGCAAGAACGGCAAGGACAGCGAACTTGAGGAATGCTCGTACGATGAAGCGATAACGAAGGCTGCTGAGGTTCTTATCGCAGCAAAGCGACCGATGTCCTACGGATGGTGCTCGACATCGTGCGAAGCGATTGAAAAGGCGATTCTGCTTGCAGAGGAGACCGGATCGCTCATTGACAGCACGGCAAACGTCTGTCACGGACCAAGTGCGCTTGCCGCTCAGGAGAAGGGTGCGCCAACCTGCTCGCTTGGAACGCCAAAGAACTACGCAGACCTGATCATCTTCTGGGGTTGCAACCCTGTGCATGCCCACCCGAGGCACCAGACGCGCTATTCCACAATGGCGAAGGGAGCATTCACACCGAACGGAAAGAAGGACCGAAAGATGGTCGTTGTTGATCCCAGGAACACAGATACCGCAAAGAAGGCGGATCTCCTGCTCCAGTTAAAGCCCGGGACCGATTACGTGCTGATCGAGGCATTGCGGGCGATTGTTAATGGACATGAGGATATTTTGCCTGACGAGATTGCAGGACTTCCGAAGGCGAAAGTGCTGGAACTGGCTGAGATGTGTAAAGCTGCAAAGTTCGGGGTCATATACTTCGGGATGGGGATCACCCAGACGAGGGGCAGGTACAAGAGCGGCGACAACGTGGCATCACTCGTCTCTGACCTGAACCAGATCACCAAGTTCGTGATGATCGGGATGCGCGGGCACTATAACGTGACCGGGTTCGGTCAGGTTGCATCATGGGAGACCGGTTTTCCGATGGCAATCGACTTCTCACGCGGGTATCCGTACTACAACCCGGGCGAGACCGGAACAAACGATGTTCTCATGCGGAGGGAAGTGGATGCGTTCATAACCGGTGCAGCAGATCCCGGAGCGCACTTCCCACAGGAATCGATAAAATACCTCTTCAAGATCCCTGCGATACAGATCGATGGGTATGCAAACCCGACAACCGAGTTCTCTGACGTTGTGATCCCGGCGGCAATCGCTGGTGTCGAATGCGATGGAACCGCGTACCGGATGGACTGCCAGCCGATCAGGATGAAGAAGCTGGTCGAGACCACGTTCAAGACCGATGAGGAGATTCTGACAGAGATCATAGCGAAGGTCCGTGAACTGAAAGGCTCGGAAGGAGCGAAGGGAGGTGCATGAAATGGCAGAGATGATTATCAAGAACGGTGTCGTATACGACCCGAAAAATGGTATCGATGGCGAGAAGAATGAGATCTGCATAAAAGACGGCAAGATCGTTGAGAACGTTGGTTCCGGGGCAAAGATCGTCGATGCCGGGGGCTGTGTTGTGATGGCAGGCGGTGTTGACGGACACACTCACTGCGCAGGCAAGATCAACACCGGAAGGATCATGAGCCCGCACGACATGCGATATGCGCCGATACCGGGGCTCTCAGGAGAGGAGCCGAGAACAAAACTCTTGCGCCCACAGGTCGGATACAACACTCCAAACACGTATGCGATCGGGTACCGGTACGCAAAACTCGGATACACCAGCATTGCAGAAGCTGCGATCACGCCGATGATGGCGCGGCACATGCACGAGGAGTTTGAGGAGATTCCGATCCTTGACAAGCTCGGGCTGGTTCTGATGGGCAGCAACTGGCAGGTGATGCAGTATATCCAGGACAAGGACCCTGAGAAACTGAAGGCATACCTGGCATGGTTATTGCTCGCAGCCCGCGGATACGGCGTCAAGATCGTGAACCCTGGCGGCGGGTCGAGCTGGACATGGGGAAAGAACGTAGCAGGGCTCGACGACAAGGTGGTTGACTTCGATGTCACGCCCGCAGACATACTTATCGGGCTTGCCGAGGCAAACGAATCCTTGAACCTCCCGCACTCGATCCACGTCCACTGCAACAACCTTGGGATGCCCGGAAACATCTCGACGACGCTCGATACTATGAAGCTCCTTGAGAAGGTGAAGACCAAGCGAGACCGGCAGGTCATGCATGTTACGCATGTCCAGTTCAATGCGTACACAGGCACATCGTGGATGGACTTTGCATCAGGGGCTCAGGATGTCGCTGACTACATCAACAAGCGCGATCACCTCACATTTGATATGGGACAGTTGATGTTCGGTCCTGCTATGACGATGACCGCAGACGGTCCGACCGAGTACCGGAACGCACGGATGATGGATGCGAAATGGGGCAACTATGACCAGGAACTCGAGGACGCAGGTGGCGTTGTGCCACTCGCATACTCTCCTCAGCATTTCGTACACGCAACGATGTGGTCGATCGGACTCGAACTGGCACTACTCGTGAAAGACCCGTGGAAGGTGATGTTTACCACAGACAACCCCAACGGCGGCGCATTCGTGAACTATCCTGAGGGACAGGCACTCCTGATGAGTGACAAGAAGCGGCAGGAGATCCTCAAGGGCTTCCCGGACATGGCGATGGACCGCATAAGCCTTCCGAACATCGACAGGGAACTGGACTGGGGCGAGATTGCAACGATGACCCGTGCGATGTCCGCAAAGATGCTGGGACTGCAGGAAACCAAGGGACATCTTGGCGTCGGAGCGGATGCCGATGTCGCAATCTACGATATCCAGCCAGACAAGGTCGATCCATCGGTGGAGCACGAGAAGGTCAAGAAAGCCTTGAGCTTCGCAAAGTACACGATCAAGGACGGAGAGATCGTTGTTCGGGACGGCGAGATCACAGCAACACCGAAGGGCAAGGTCTACTGGGTCAACGCTTATGAAAACGGCGTGGCACAGGGAGAGAAGGACAGGCTGATGACTGACCTCGAAGAGCGGTTCAAGAAGTACTACAGCATCCAGCTCTCAAACTACATGGTCGAGGATGCGTACCTGCCGCGTCCTGTTGAGATCAGACCGGAGGTGATCTGAATGCAGACAGTAACACTCAAACCAAATAGAAACCCAGTGATCTCAATTGAGGCAGAGAACGTAACACCGGACGCATTTGCCGGAAAGAGCGCAGCCGAGATCGGAGCGATCGGTGCGTGGGAAGGAAACGAAGAGATCACGCTTGCAGACATCTTTGATGTCGCGGTCGAAGGATCCGGTGATGCTGCGGAGACAAAGATCGTGATCGACGGCAATGTCCCGCGGATCAAGAGGATCGGTGAAGCAATGACTGCCGGCGAGATCATCGTCAAGGGCGATGTCGATATGCGCTGCGGAGCGCGTATGAGCGGCGGATCGATCACTGTTGAAGGTGATGCCGATTCATGGGTCGGACGCGAGATGACTGGCGGCGAGATCCTTGTGAAGGGCAACGCAACGTATTATGCAGGCGGCGGATACCGCGGCGAGACCTGCGGGATGCGTGGCGGAAAACTCACGATCGAGGGCGATGTGCTCGACTTCCTTGGCGAACATCTATGTGGCGGCGAGATTTTGGTGAAGGGTAACGCTCGGCTGCTTCCGGGAGTCCTTAACTGGAGCGGGACTATCACTATAGAGGGCGATACTACGCTTCCGGGCGGCGAGATGAAGAGCGGTACGATCTTTGTGAAGGGCAAGGTGCTCGAGATGCTGCCGACGTACAAGGACGAAGGGACCGAAGAGGTCGATGGAGTTACGTACCGGAAGTATACCGGCGATCTGTCGCGTAATGGGGAAGGCGTGCTGTACGTGAGTGTGTGAAAGCACACTCACGGGGGTTTCTTTTTTTGGTAGGTGTGGTGGTTGTAGCGGGTATGAGTGACTTTTAGATAATCTTATTAAAGCCTAAAGTCATCAG
>JAYEFK010000112.1:0-7586 GCA_034658575.1 Methanobacteriota archaeon | reverse complement strand
GAAACACATCAAAACAATGCTCTGTTTGCGGCTGCATCCAGTCGATGCCACTTTCACAGAGGACATACCGATGTCCTGATTGTGGGGCGGTCATGGATCGAGATCATAACGCCGCAATCAACATCAAAAACCGATATGTACCCGCGGACTGCGGGGAATTAACGCCTGTGGAGATGGTTGCATGAGCAGCCGCAAGGAAGCAGGAAGCCCTGTTACTTGTAGCGGGGAGGAAGTCACAGTTTATTCCCTGTATCACACAAAAAACCATCTATATGAAACTCACATAGTCGGTCCGTCATCGGGATCTCGGGATGCGTCTCCGGGCCCATGCCGCGCAGACGCGCCTCATATGCGATCTCGACGGCGCGCGCCAAATCGCTTTCAAGAGCGTCAAAATATGATTGCGTACTGTCAGGTGTCACGGTGTAGATGTTGGTGGTTATGCGATGTAAATGTGTTGACCGGGATCGTGTACAACAATGCGCTTATTGGGATCGTTATCGGGACTTCGGATAACCTCGATCTCCCTCCGGCAGATGCGTGCCAGCCAAAGGACTGATGATACCGGACTCTGGGGGTGCTTCCCTCATTTTTTGTCTATCTGTATGGTTCAGCACCATCATGCTGCGGCATCGGTCTGCGGTTCGATAGAATGTAGGTCATACTACTTTTTGTAGGGCAGGTTATTTGCACACCTAACGACATTCACAGAAGTAAATCCAAAAAGGAGGTATATAAGATGAGATCACTAAAAGATGTGGAACCTGAAACCACTGTGGTTGTTAAAGAGATCACGGGGGGTATGGATGTCAAAAAGCACCTTGAGGAACTCGGCGTAACAGCGGGAACCCGACTCGAGGTGGTAGCGACCGAGCCGGTGTATATACACGGGGGACCGATCGCTCTTGGAACAAAGGATCATGATGAACTGGTCATAGCCCGCGGATGGGGTGATAAGATCCATGTTGAGGAGGAAGGAGAGATAACCCCACTGCTGAAACTTGCAGAAGGAGATAAGGGAACCGTCAGGTCGATTGAAGGTGGAAAGGATTTCGAGGGGTTTCTTTCCGAATACGGGATCGTAGAGGGAAGCGAACTTACATTCCTGCGTCACGTCCCGGATAGTACCATGGTCTTTTCGTCAGGAGGCGTGGAGATGCGGATGGGTGAAGGTCAGTCATCAAAGATCTTTGTGACGCAGAAGGGAAAATCCATTCAGCTCAACCATCTGAAAGAGGGTGAAAGTTCCACTGTGGAAAAGATCGTTGGCGGAACCCATGTCAAGGGAAAGTTTGAGCAGATCGGACTCGAAGAGGGTTCTCGGATAACCCTGCTCAGGAAAGAGACAGCAGCACCAGTGTCTGATAAGGGCACGTACGTGCAAACGTAGGCGGGCAGCACATCACCATCGGTCACGGGCTGGCTGAAAAGGTGCTTGTAAGTTGAATAAACGAGAAGCCCGATCCCTCTACTATTGATCACGAATCGGGCTTTATATTAGCTACTATTGGAGGTATCAATGCCGGAAAGAAAGATATGGGAACTTAAGAATCAAACGGTCTGTTCAATCCTCGGATTGACATACAATGATAGGGAACTAAGCGATCTCTTTAAGCGATTGAAACTTGACTGTGACCCGGTCACGGCTTATGGGATGCATGGCGGACTCATTCAGGCATGTAGCAGCCAGAACAAGGCATCCAAACAACTGGACCGGATATTAAAGGACCGGTTCGAGCAATACAGGAAGGATATCGAACGCATCCCGCAGGAAGAAATTTACAGACATATAGAGAATGTAAGCAACGGGAACCGCATGGATATCCCCATTCCTGCGCTCATCTGGTTTGCTGTGCGGAACCAGCGTGAAGATATCGATGCAATCGAGGCAGCGGTCTTTGCTGCCACTCATATATATGAGCATCGAGCATCGAGGCTCTATGATGAGCTTCGCAGAACACTTCCCTGCGGCGTTCCTGAAAACATCCTGGTGGAGCTTACGGGTGCTTCGAAAACGAACGAAAAACTCCAGACAAAGTGCAACAGACTGGAGCGGAAGAGAGAGCAGCTAAAATCAGAGATCGAATCCGTCAGGGAGGATCGATTAAGGATCACCTCCTCACTGGAAGAAGAGAAGCGGTTGAACAGACAGTTGGTGAGTGATTTAGAGGGACTTGGCGGCGAAGATACACTCAATCAAACCGAGAATCTGAAAAAGGAGATCGATTTCCTCACAGGAGAAGTGAAGCGGCTGACTGATGAACTGCTATCGCGAGATCGGAGCGATGATGTAAAATCCGGAGAGTTGGCGGAGATTGCGCATCGTCCGGAACCGGATATCGTGGGCGAAGTGGCGAGTGCCGACTTAAATGGGGCGAAGGTGGCTTATATCGGTGGCGTGGAATCGCTCATGCCGTATTACAGGGATGCGATCGAATACGTTGGCGGCACGTTCTGCTACCACTGCGGGCGGTGCATCCAGGGGAGAAAGGAGATAGAGACCATTGTGGATGGGATAGACATGGTATTCTGTCCTGTGGACATAAACAGCCACAATGCATGTAAATACGTCAAGAAGGCGTGTAAGATACGAGACAAGCCGTGCCACTTCCTTCGCAGCTCGAGTCTCAGTATGCTTATCCGGGAACTGGGGAATCATTCCGGGAAATAGTGTATATTCGATATCGTGTGGCGTTTTTAGATGGATTCAGCGATACAAGCGGCATTAATCCGTGTTCGTCTATGTTGATGGCTGCGGCGGGTGTGGGCGCTGGTGCAAGTGGGATGTGTGTCCGGGCGCGGGAACGCTGGTTCAGGATGCGATTGGCGGCGCAGTGGATGGGGGTACGATTTATGTGCATGCCGGGACGCATGTCGACAATGTAAATATGGGAAAATGCTCACGCTGGTGGGCGATGGCGCGGATGTGGTGACGGTGGAGGCGGCGGATGCATCGGATTATGTCTATATGAGGTCATGGGGAGATGATATGTATCGAAAAACTGCAGTGACTTTTCTGGAGTGAATAGCGGGTGTGATCGAGGTAGACACGGCAGAAATTGTGGAGAGTTTTTATTTCAGCATCTTCCTTACAAAATCCATAAATTCACGAAAACCAGAGGCGGGATCGTCATTTATTTTGCTCTCCTGTACTCTATTTTGTGAACCATTATGAAAGTGTTTAGGAAACGTAGTGACTTCTTTCCATCTGGGGTCCGGGAAATTGTCATGGCGAAATATCTTCCCATCGATCTGCCTTCTCTCCCAGTGATATGAAAAACGACCTGGTATCTTCTTTGAAAACCAGATATCCACTATCGAACCATCTCTTATGAACACTCTGATCTTATCATGGTGGATACTCGAATCCCTTGTTATATCATTGTATTCTATATCGACAATTCTTTTCAGTTTACTTAAATCTGCCACTGAACTTTCCCCATCGCTTTTAACAGGTCATCTCTTCTGGATTCCAGATAATCAAGTTCCATAAAGTCATCCATCATTTCTTCCTCGGTGATTGCCCCTCTTTTCAACTTGTCATCCAGTTCAAAGATGGATCTTATCCCATGTTTAGCACCGATTTTGTAGATCTCTGCCTCTATGCCTATCAACTCCTTTTCCAGGAATGTTTTAAGGCTTTCCATCTCCAATCTCTCCCGACCCATGTTAAGAGCCCTTGCTACCTCTTCAATTATCTGTATGGGTTGTTGCACTTCCATCATTTTACATATTCCTAAATTTGACCAGATATAAGTCTTTTGTGAGGTTTCTCATATAGTGTATAGTCCCGAAAACAGATTGTTCGGTTATGCCACTACCCCTCGTGCACCAAAACCGAAGCACCCCTGAAGGTCCTCACGATATGACCGAACCTGCACTATCTGGAAATATGGTACTATCCAGACATGCGATAGTTTACCATAGTAAGCGATATAATATAATTTGCTCAATATTATACGAGTGCCTACCATGGTCCTCACCGCAGAAACCGCTGAGAATACTGACTCCTCCATTCTCCGCCTCCTCTTCGTGTCGCCAACGGCAAAGCTCCTGCATTCTGCGGTTAAATTCCCTGCTTTAACAGGTCAAGTTATTGTACAACCGCCCCTTCTAAAATACATTCGATTCAAGCCATTCCGCCGCCAGCGCCAGTGCCGCCGATTGCACTGCGCAACTGCTCCTGTAACTGCTGGAATCGTTTCTGGATGCGTTCTTCCTGCCGTTCGAGCGTGCGTGCCCGAAGTTCCATCGTTTCTTTCTTCTCGGTAAGTTCCGTCGCAACAGAATCGCGTTCGCCCTTGATCAGGAGTTGTCCGACATTCTTGTAGATCACATCGTCATCCTCGAGTTTCGAAAGTTCTTCGAGAGCCATCTCGGTCTCGTTGAGCGCTGATGTCACCTGCGCCTTCTGTGATGCGAGCGCCTGTGCCTGCTGCTGAACCTGCTGAAGTTGCGCAAGTTGGTGCTGTACTTGTGGTGGTATCTCAGTAGTCATGTTATCACTTTTTTATTGCATTTACGAATTCGGTAATCGTTCTCTGTATCTCTGATGTCTCTTCGACCGCGGTTCCGGTCACGATGATGTCAGCGCCGGCTTTTGCTGCGGCTTTTGCAGCCTGCGCGCTTCCAATCCCACCTCCGACCACAAGTGTCTCGCAGCCTGCCCTCTTCACGGCACGGATCATCTCCGGCGGCACAGGATCGGACGCACCGGAACCCGCCTCCAGGTAGGTGTATCTCATACCAAGAAACTTTCCTGCAAGCGAGTACGCCACTGCAAGTTCCGGCTTCTCTCTCGGGATCAGTTTCGCATCCCCGACCCATCCGGCTGTGCCGCCCGGCTCTACGATGATGTATGCCATCGGGATCGGCTCGATGCCGTAATCGAAGACGGCTTTTGCGCCAATCATCTGGTTGGTGATCAGATAACCGACATTCCTCGAATTTAAGAGACTCATGAAGAATATGGAGTCTGCGTATCTGCTGATTCCGGATGCGCTTGCCGGAAACAGGATGGTCGGGAGATCAGTCACCTCCTTGATCGCACGCAGTGTCTCATCGAGGACGTCACCGGATGCGCCGACCGAGCCGCCGATCATGATCGCGCTGCTGCCGGCTTTTGCTGCCGCCTCTGCGATCCCGGATGCCGCGGAAGGGGATCCTGCATCCGGATCGATCAGGGTGAGGTGCGCCGCGCCATCCCGTTTTATGACGTCATCGAGATACTGCTCCGTGCTCATCCTCTACTTTCCTTCGACTTCATGCGCAGATGTTTGTAACCGCATTTCCGGCATCTGGTTGCCCGGATCGGATTGCGTGCGTTGCATTTCATGCATATCTTCTTTCGAAGTAGCTTGTTTTCTGCTTCTTCAAATCGTGCCATTTTTTGATCCTCTACATATCGTTATAGGGTGCTTTATATTAACGTTGTTGTGTGGGTGCATTGCAGGCGTATATGGCATAAGCGCGCAAAGCATGAGTCATCTCGAACAGAACAACGACTATAGTAAACCGCATCCGTTTTTGCAACTTTCGGAAGTATAATCGAGTCTGAAAAATCATTCGTTTCGCACGGGATGGATGCGCCAATCCCTCTTCCGCCGAGAAAGTCTCTTGCAACCTCCAGTGAGAGTTTCTCCTGCCCGACCGTCCCGCAGTCAAGATCGATCGTTGCAATCTTTCCGGTCCAGCCGTGTATCTTCATAATCAGAGATCACCTCGTCCTTCCTACCCCTACATCTACCTCTAATTCTACTTCTACCTCTGCCATGCGCTCTTTGCCGCGATAAACTCCCGCACCAGCCGTGCGCCGAGAATAGCAGCCTCTCCGTGATCGTACCCGGGACTGATCTCGACGATGTCAAAACCGCATACATGCGGCGCAGCCATTCGTATCGCAGCACGCAGATCACGCGGATCGAGCCCGAACGGCTCAGGATTGCCGACACCGGGCGCGTATCCGGGATCGATCACGTCGGAATCGATGGAGAGATAGATCCTGCGGGCGCCGCGATCAAATAATGAAACGATTGCCTGCCCCACCACAGACTCCATACCGGCATCATAGACCTCGTCTGCGGAATGCCACATAATCCCATTCTTCTCCGCATACCGGTACTCCTCTGCCGATCCGCTCCTTACACCGATCAGGACGCACCGGTCGGTCAGATCGTCGATGATGTTCCTTGAAACGCACGCATGAGACTGTTTGACCCCGAGATACTCATCACGCAGATCGAGATGCGCATCAAGGATGATCACCCCTATATCACCATACTGCTCGACAAAAGCCCTTGCACAGCCATAAGTCAGCGTATGCTCGCCGCCGAGCACGATTGGAACTTTGGAGTCCCTGATAGCCCCCCTGACAACGTCCTCTGTCATGCACAGCATGTCATCGACACAGCGATCAAGGTCAAGATAACCGAGATCGAGATTGCCGAGATCGTGCACGGGAACAGAAGTAAGATCGATGCCGTAAAAATCGTTGTACGTCTCAAAGTTGTAGCTCGCCTTCCGCATGGCATCGGGCGCCTCGGCACTTCCGCGTCGAAACGAGGAGGTGGCATCGAAGGGCACGCCGAATATCACGAAGCGAGCGTCTTCATAAGTAGAGACTGCATCCGCAAAGACGCAGCGTTCGAACATCAGCGCATATCGAGCCGTATCTTGCCAAGCGCTGTGATGTACTGGATCTCGCCCCCTTCTACCACGCGATCCTTGTACTCCGCGGGAATCGGGAGTTCGAATGTGGTGTAATCAGTCATGTCCATCAACTGTACGACATCGCCTGTGACCGAGAGAACCTGAGCATTCTTCCGCTCGACGATCGGCACGAATATCTTGGTTCCGACAGGGTGCACGATCGACCGCTTCTGCCCATCGAAAAGCCCGATTGTATCGACCCGTGCTTTGGCAGATCCGTGTTTTCCGGGCTTTGATTTCGAGATAGCTTTGATCGCGCACACTTCATCATCGATGATCACATATCTGCCCTCTTTGAGATTCCTGACTTCAGTCTGTTCTTTCATGGGTATAAATCCGTGGCAGGAGTATTTAAAATTATGCGATGCGCGGGCTGTGCAGCCACGGACGTCTGCGGCAGGTTAAAACTGTGTGTCAGCGGTTATCAGGCAGCAGCCTACGCGTTGTCCAAATTGACCTTTTCTCACCCATGCCGATGGATCAAAATTTGGGTACTGTCCTACCACATAATTGATATATAAGTAGCGTGCATATATATCAACTATGGCAAACAGCAAATCTGAAATAGACCCTAAAAAGGAGTTTTGCTCCAACCAAAGTTGCCGTGACTGTGGTAAGAGAGGCACAGGCAACATAGTCAAATATGGGCACAAGAAAGCACCTTTCGGGTACAAATCAGTTGTAGCTCTGGCTAAGGGTTGAGTTTGATATGAAAGTAGGACACTAACATGGTACTATTTATTTAATTATGATTGATTATATATAACATTTTTGATTGTAAACGCCACTGATTTTATCTCCTTCAAATATCCATCATCCAGTTCAATATTAATTTTAAGCTGCTTTAGTTTGATATTAATAATACAAAATACGAATAG
>JAYEFK010000111.1:0-7690 GCA_034658575.1 Methanobacteriota archaeon | reverse complement strand
AACACAGAAATCTTGTGAAAATGAGTGTAATCTTGTTGTTCCTGCACAAGTTACCCGAGCATGTACTCCATCATCAGTTCTCATCGACTTCACAAAGCGCGGCGGTCATGTAAACCAAAAAACATACGACCGATCCATCGAATACCAATGCATGAGACTTGTAATCGGGATCACGGGCGCATCAGGAGTGCAGTACGGAATACGCCTCACAGAAGTCCTGCAGGGTAAGGCAGAGACATACCTGATCACCACCAAAACAGCGCGCCAGATAATCGGGATCGAATCAGATACCAGCGTCAGCGCGGTCGAGAAACTTGCCACCCACGTACCTGATGAGCATGAGTTCACGTCTCCGGTTGCGAGCGGGTCGTATCTCTTCGATGCCATGGTGATCGTGCCGTGCAGCATGAAGACGCTTGCAAGCGTAGCAAGCGGAATATCGGACACACTGATCACGAGAACTGCTGACGTCTGCCTTAAGGAGGGGCGAAAACTGATTCTGGTTCCAAGAGAGACCCCGCTCAGTCTGATCCACATCGAGAACATGCTCCGTGCGAAACGGGCTGGTGCCGTGATCCTTCCCGCATGTCCCGGATTCTATCCGAGACCGGATAGTATCGGGGACGTGGTCGATATCATCGTTGGACGGATACTGGACATGCTCGGAATCGAACACGAACTGTATGAGCGGTGGGGTTAATACTAAACCAGAACCATGTTTATATCATGTCTGGTACCTTCGAGCAGATATACGCGGAACATCCCGAGTGGTTTGGTGAATGGTACGAGCCAGTGGCACTGCTGATCCTCCTCATCGCGCTGGTACTTATAATTCCGTACATATACACAGAATTATTTGAGACGTATGTGAAACAACTCACCCGGAAGAGATGAAGATCACACGCCTTACGTCGGGATGCGAGGTCATCGATGACCTGCTCGGCGGCGGATTTGAGACGGGAGTTGTAACGCAGTTGTTTGGCGCTGCCGGGACCGGAAAGACGAATATATGCCTCCAACTGATCATAGAATGTGTAAATAGCGGGAAGAAGGTAATATTCATCGATTCGGAAGGATTCTCTCCAGAGCGGTTCGAACAGATCGCTGGCAGCGATGCGGCAACGATTGCGAAAGACGTGATCGTATATGAGCCGATAAATCTGGCGCAGCAGTATTCTTCCATAAAAGAACTCGATAAGATCGTCAAAGAGAATGTAGGGCTCGTTGTCCTGGATTCTGCAACCACGTTCTACCGTCTTGCGCTCGAGAACGACGGTAACATTGCGCTTCGGAGGGAACTTGCGAATCAGATTGCGCACCTGCACAGGATCGCACGGAAGTACGATATCGCGGTCGTGATCACCAATCAGGTCTACACAGAAATCGATTCCGGCGAACTCTGCCCTGTCGGCGGCACCATGATCGAGCACCTCTCAAAGGCGATCGTCAAACTCGAGCGTATCGGCACAGGCAGGCGGCGGTTTGTGATCCGGAAACACAGATCGAGACCGGAGGGCGTATCCTGCGAGTTCATGATCACCCAGGAGGGGGTGAGGTGATCCACCCCGTATATCTGATACGGGCGATCGGTTTCATCGTGATCGGTGTTACGCTTGCAAGCATCATCATCGAGACCAATATCTTAACACGGTTCGGGGTGCTCACGAAGGGGGTGTGCAGGATCTCCAACCTCTCCCGCGGGTCAGTGCTTGCGCTTCTCGCCTGCATCATGAGTTCGACCGGCGGAAAGTCGATGCTTGCCGAGTTCTACAAGAGAGGCGAGGTTGACAGAACCGAGACGACACTGGCAATTGTGATGAGCACGTTTCCGGTCGTGCTCGGCGAATCGCTCTTCCGGATACATGCACCGATCGCAATCGCATTGTTGGGACCTGCTGTTGGCGGGATATATGTCCTGCTCACGCTCTTTTCTGCATTCATACAGACGCTCGGCGCATTGATCGCATCGAGGCTGCTGCTTCATAAGAGGGCGTGCACCATCGAGGATGCGGATCGGCAGGAAGACAGATCGATCGCACTGGACTGGCAGACGATTACGAAAGGGGCAAGACAGGCATATCCGACTCTCAGAAAGATCGTTCCGATCCTGGTAGTCTCGATGCTTGCGATCGAAGTCCTGTTGAGTCTCGGCGCCGGGATATATATCGCGCAGGCAGCAAGCCCGATCCTGAATCTGCTGGGGCTGCCAGGTGACGTCATCTATGCGCTGATCGCGCAGTTCGTCCACTTTACGGCTGGGTATGCAGCTGTACATGCGCTGCTCTTGAATGGCGTTGTCACCGACAAACAGGCGATATTAACGCTTCTTGTCGGGAGCATGGTTGTCATAACGATGATTTACGTGAAATACAGTTTTTCGATGTATGTCTCGCTATTCGGGAAGTTCGGAGTTACGATCACAGCGATCAACTACGCATCCAGCATGATCGCAAAGATTCTCATGATCTTGCTGGTGGTGATGTGGTATTGAATCGTCCAACTGGGAGATACATCGGTGCCACTGCACGGAAGGCAGGGAATTACTGATAAACACAGAACCGTAACCGCCAAGATGCATCAGAAAACTTTTTAATCGCTGCAATCCTCCATCATCCTGATGCGAAACAATTTCGGTATACAACCCGGCGACATCATCCGGATCATATTCGCTGTAATTATAGTTATGCTGATCTATAAATTCCTACTGTTCATGCTCGGCATAGCACAGACAATAATTGTTGTGATATTAATATATATCGCCTACAAAATCATTAAAGCAATCCTGTGACGACATCTTTATATGATCTGATTCCTGTTATGGAAGTATGGGCTTATTCAAACGGATGGAACTTGTGGTAAAATCCAAGGCAAATAAACTTCTTGATCGATACGAGGATCCGAGAGAGACGCTTGACTACTCGTATCAGAAACAATTAGAACTCCTTCAGCAGGTGAAGCGCAGCACAGCCACCGTCATCACAGCAAAGAAGCGGCTTGAACTCCAGAAAGTGAAGCTGCAACAGAACATCCAGAAACTCGATTCTCAGGCAAAAGACTCGGTTAATGCTGGCAGGGACGATCTTGCACGCCTCGTGCTCGAACGGAAGGCGAACAATGTGATCGAGATCGAAAATCTCACCACACAGATCCAGGAGCAGGAGATAGAGCAGGAGAAACTAATTAACACCGAAAAGAAGCTTTCTGCAAAGGTAAATGCGTTTCGGACGAAGAAAGAGACGATAAAAGCGCAGTACACCGCTGCTGAAGCACAGGTGAAGGTGAAGGAGGCGGTTACCGGGATCTCCGAGGAGATGGCAGATGTAGGGTTTGCGATTGATCGTGCGGGAGAGAAGACCGAGAATATGCGTGCGAAGTCTGCCGCTCTTGATGAGATGGTCGAACTCGGGGCTCTCGACGAGGTCGGAGGAGATGACGATATCGAACGGGAACTTAAGAAGATGAAGACCACGACAGGCGTGGATGATGAACTTGCAAAACTGAAAGCGGAGATGGAGAAATGATCATAAGAGTCGTTACTGAGGGTCAGTATGAGGTGAGCGATTCCCTGCTGGATGCGTTGAATGAACTCGACAACGAAATCGTTGGATTGATCGAATCCGGCGATGAAACAAGGTTTCGGGATGTGCTCAGGGAATTTATTTCGATGATACGGGAGAACGGGAAGCCGCTTGACCCGGATGTCATCGTAGAATCCGACCTGATCGTCCCGCCGGAGGATCTCACGCTTTTGGAGGCTGTGAAGATATTCAGCGGAGAAGGGCTCATACCGGATTGAAATCCTGCTTGTGCTGGAATCGGGACACCGGTTGACTGGATCACTCCATCAGCCGGTTGATCCCCTCAAGCACCGCCTCGACTGACGCCATGATGATGTCGGTTCTGGCACCCTTTGCTGTGACCACTCTCCTGTCAGAGCGCATCGTTACAAACACCTCCACAAGGGCATCGGTGCCGCCGGTGATCGAATCGACGTGATACTCCTCAAGCTCTATGTCCTTTATGTTCGCAACCGCCTTCTTAAGCGCATCGATAGCAGCGTCCACAGGTCCCGTTCCGACGCCAGCCTCGACGACGTGATTGCCAGCTACTGTCAGTTTGATGGATGCGGTCGGCGTGACCCGGTTTCCTGAGACCACTGTCAGTTCCTCGAGTTTCACCTTCGCCTCCTTGTAGATCCCGAGCACGGTCTCTGTGATCGCCTGTAGATCCGCATCGGTAACCCGCAGTCCCTTGTCCCCGAGTTCCTTTACACGTGTGAATATGTCGTTTAATTGCGCATCACTCGCTGCAATCCCGAGTTCGCGAAGTGCAGCATCGATCGATGCCCTGCCGGTATGCTTTCCAAGAACGATCCGTTGTTCTCTGCCGACAACCTCTGGTGAGATCGGCTGGTATGTGAACGGGTCTGCAAGGAGCCCGTGCACATGGATGCCTGCCTCATGCGTAAACGCATTTCCGCCGATGATCGACTTGTTTGGAGCGACAGGAACGCCTGTAAGCCTGCTGACGAGACGAGAGGTGGTGTAGAGTTCATTGTAGTTGATCCTCGTCTCCCGATGATAGAGCGACCGAAGCACCATCGCCACCTCCTCAAGGGCTGTGTTTCCTGCCCGTTCGCCGATGCCGTTTATGGTCACATGCGCCTGCGCTGCACCCGCAAGGATCGCAGCCACCGTGTTCGAGGTCGCAAGCCCGAAGTCATCGTGGCAGTGAATGCTCAAAGGAGCACCAAGATCGCTTAAATCATTAAATATCCGGGTGGTGCGTTCAGGCGTGAGGATTCCAACTGTATCGCAGAAGCAGAGCCGATCCGCGCCAGCCTCGATGCCATCAGCGTAGAGCGACTTTAAGAAATCGAGATCAGCCCGCGAGGCATCCTCGCCACTGAGTTCGACTATGAGCCCGTGATCCTTTGCAAACTCGCAGACACGGATCGCGTCATTTCTCACGGTTTCACGGTCTTTCTTCAGTTTTTTTTCGATATGAAGATCGGAGACCGGGACAACGAGATGGATCGAATCCACGTCACATTCGATGGCTTTCTCGACATCGATCTCACGGATCCGGCAGTAACTACAGATCTCGGCATCCAGATTCTCGCGCACGACCGCCCGGATACTGTCCCGCTCGACCTTTGATGTGATCGCACTTCCTGCCTCGATCACGTCTACGCCCAGGGCATCGAGTCTCCGTGCGATCCATACCTTCTCATCAGGCGTTAGCGACACGCCAGGGGTCTGCTCGCCGTCGCGCAGCGTGGTATCCAGGAATCTGATGGTGCTGATGGTGTCTGTAATGCGAATCCCTCTTGTTCGGTCTGTATGGCACTGTCGACTTTCCATTGAACTCACCACGAGATTCTACCGCAGAGTGCGCAGAGCCACGCAGAGGACTTACACAGTCTCGAAACTCTGCGCCCTCTGCACCTCTGCGTTCTCCGCGGTGATAAATCACTTGATTTTCAGACAGTGCCAGTTCGTATGACGATTCTTTTGCGGAATCGACTTAAGAATATCGATTGCAATAGGATATAGTAATGACCCGCATCATCGTAATCTCGGATACGCACGACCATAAACTGCCAGATGCCTTAATCCCGCTGCTCCGGGGTGCAGACCTGATCATACATGCAGGCGATTTCACAACGGTTGCATGCTACGAACATCTGTCGGGCATCAACGAGCTCGTAGCAGTTCACGGCAATTCGGACTGCGCAGAACTTAGGAAGCGTCTCCCTGAGCGAACCGTATTTGATGTAGAAGATGTCAGGATCGGGGTGGTTCATGAGGGGCAGTTATCTCAAAACGGCTCGTGCGGGCTCTGGTATCTTGCAAAGGAACTCGGTTGCGATGTGCTGATCGTCGGGCACATACACACTCCGTTTATTGAGCAGGCAGATGTGCTGATTATGTGTCCGGGAAGCCCGACCGTGCCGAGACTTGCGGACAAAAGCGTCATAGAACTGACAATCGAGGGCGATCAGGTTCACGGGCAGGTGATCTCGCTTGGGGCTGGCGCGTGTTTTGTGGGGATGCAGAAGTAGGGAGTTTCTCACGGCTGGACGACAACGAAAGTTTCTCCATCGAATATCAT
Organism: Methanobacteriota archaeon; assembly: GCA_034658575.1. Classification (GTDB taxonomy): domain Archaea; phylum Halobacteriota; class Methanosarcinia; order Methanosarcinales; family Methanogasteraceae; genus Methanogaster_A. The sequence continues at coordinate 1,576 of JAYEFK010000111.1, read as the reverse complement.
CTGCGAGCGACTTGCGAGAGTCCCACATCTACACAACATCCCACATCGAGAAAGTTTTATCAATCATCGTTTTAAAAAATGCAGAAGATGCATATACGGGACACACTTCCAAAGGAATATGACCACCAGGCAGTGGAAGAGAGATGGCGGTCGAAGACTTATGCCGATCTATACCGGTTCGACTGGGAATCGGAGAAACCGCAGTACATCATCGATACTCCACCTCCGTATCCCACAGGCAATCTTCACATCGGAAATTCACTAAACTGGTGTTACATCGATTTTGTGGCAAGATATAAGAGAATGCGTGGATATAATGTGATGTTCCCTCAGGGGTGGGACTGTCATGGCTTGCCGACCGAGGTAAAGGTGGAGGAGACGCACGGGATCACAAGGCACCAGATACCCAGATCCGAGTTTCGAGACCTTTGCATGGAGTTAACCGCGAAAAATATAAAAAAAATGAAGGATACCATGAACCGGCTCGGCTTTTCCATCGACTGGGACTGCGAGTACGTGACGATGGATCCGCGATATTACAGCATGACCCAGAAGTCGTTCGTGCGTATGTATGCGGACGGCAGGATATACCAGCGTGAAGGTCCTGTGAACTGGTGCCCGAGATGCGGAACAGCGATCGCATTCGCAGAGGTCGAGTACGAGGATCGCAAGACCCGCCTGAACTATCTCTACTTTGGGGTGGGGGGGCAGGCAGGGGAGCAGGCGATGGAGATTGCGACCACCAGACCCGAGTTACTGCCTGCGTGTGTTGCAGTGGCTGTGCATCCGGATGACGAGCGGTTTGGGGGATTCATCGGAGGCACGGTCAGCGTGCCGCTCTTCGGTTATGATGTCCCGGTGATCGCTGATGCGGAGGTCGATCCGGAATTCGGGACAGGTGTCGTCATGATCTGCACTTTTGGGGATAAGCAGGACGTCAGGTGGTGGATCGAGCACAAGCTCCCGCTTCGAATGGCGATCGACCGCGACGGAAAGATGACCGGTGTTGCCGGCAAGTACGAGGGAATGAGTCTTGGCGACTGCCGGGGCGCGATCATAGCAGATCTCAAGTCAGCCGGGCTGCTGTATAAGGAAGAACCCCTCGACCAGAGCGTCGGAGCGTGCTGGCGGTGCGGAACGCCTATTGAGATACTCTCAGAGAAGCAGTGGTATGTCCGGGTCGATCAGGACGAGATCCTGCGCACCGCGGACGAGATCGAGTGGGTGCCATCACACATGTTGATACGGCTCGAGAACTGGACAAAGAGCATGGAATGGGACTGGTGCATATCACGGCAGCGGCTCTTTGCAACCCCGATTCCGGTCTGGTACTGCAAAGGATGCGGGAAGACGATTGTGGCGAAAGAAGAGTGGCTACCACTCGATCCGACCGAATCAAATCCCCCCACCCCGTGTGAGTGTGGTTCGGAGGAGTTCACGCCCGAGGCAGACGTGCTCGATACGTGGATGGACTCGTCGCTTTCAGCGATGGCGGTCTCGGGATGGATCTTTGGGATGGAACCGAGGGTGCCTGCGCAATTAAGACCGCAAGGACACGACATCATCCGTACATGGG
>JAYEFK010000110.1:0-1685 GCA_034658575.1 Methanobacteriota archaeon | reverse complement strand
GGCGAAGGGATGCTTGCAGGCGGCAATTACGGCAACACCGGAATCGATGACCTGCGGATGCATGCGCTTGCACGAATCGTGCTACACAAACGCATCCCAAACATTCAGGCGAGCTGGGTGAAGCTCGGGAAAAAACTGGCGCAGTACGCGCTCCATTGTGGAGCAAACGATCTTGGAGGAACGCTCATGGAAGAAAAGATATCGAAATCGGCGGGATCGATGTCAGGCGAATATATGCCGCCGTCGGAGTTTGACTGGATCATTGAGAATGCCGGACGGATACCGCGGGTGCGAGACACGCTCTATTCTCATCAGCAAACCACGGGCGGGGCGGCGATGCGATGACAACTACAGTGGTGACTTCGTATACAATGGCTGAAAGTCTGTCTGGAAAAAACGACTCTCAAATTCTCATTTACCAGACCGAAGGTGGCAAAACGAAGGTTGAAGTCCTGCTCGAGGATGAGACCGTCTGGTTGACACAGAAATTGATGTCAGAGTTGTTTCAGACAACGAAACAGAATACAAGTTTACACATTCAGAATATCTTTTCGGAAAAAGAACTTGATGAAAATTCAGTTGTCAAGTATTTCTTGACAACTGCTGCCGATGGCAAAAATTACAGAACGAAATTCTACAGTTTGGACATGATCATCTCTGTAGGCTACCGGGTAAAATCCCATGTTGCCACTCGATTCCGCCAATGGGCGACTCAGCGGCTGCGGGAATATATTGTCAAAGGTTTTGTTCTTGACGATGAGCGGCTGAAAAATCCGGATCAGCCATTTGATTATTTTGATGAACTTCTGCGCCGCATCCAGGATATCCGCACCTCCGAACGTCGGTTTTACCAGAAAATAACCGATATCTACGCCACAAGCATCGATTATGATCCCCGATTTTTTCACAAAAAATCGAGTAAAAACTGCCCTTCGGGATGGGATGGTGATACGCTTAAGTGTGCACTGGAAAAGAACGCATTGAAGGCGGGAATAATGACTGATACATTCTTTGGAACACAACCAATACTGAGACAATGCACCCAATCGAGCAGACCCTTCAGAAATATTGTCAGTAATACCGAAGCGAAGGATATGATACAATGACTAACGCAGCTATAATAAGTGTTGTTGGCTACCACAACACCGGAAAGACGACTCTCATCTGCAAACTGATCGAACGATTGACAGAGCGCGGATATTCCGTGTCCACGATAAAGAACATACCCAAAGACGGATTTTCGATGGACATTGAAGGAACGGACACATGGAAACACGCCGAATCCGGAGCCTGCCTCGTGGTTGCAAGTGCACCGGACGAAGCATCGTTTATCTTTAAAAGCGGCATGAAATTCGATGAAATTGTGAGACTCGCTGACGTTGCAGCATCTCCTGATCTGATACTCGTGGAGGGGCACAAGACCGAGAATATCCAAAAGATCGTGCTCGGGGATATCGAGATAGACGGTGGGGGGCATAGGTACGATCCAGACGCGGATGATTTCGAGGATATTCTCAGTTACGTAACAGAGGTGACCGAGATTGCGAGGGTGTATGCGAAACTTCCGAAGATGGACTGCGGAAAATGCGGCTGCGACGATTGCATGGCGATGGCAGAAGCCATTGTCCGAGGGGAAAAGACAATCGCAGACTGTGTGGTGCAGGAAGGGCTTGTGAGCGTTACCG
>JAYEFK010000109.1:0-7696 GCA_034658575.1 Methanobacteriota archaeon | reverse complement strand
CATATATGTCGCAATGGAAAGAGACGCTGGAACGGATCGGGCTTGCACTTGGAATCTCGATGCTGCTTGGAGTGTTTTTGCTACCGGACTTCAGATCCACTGTTGCCGGGATCGTTGATATACTGCTCGAACCGCTGACTGGCATATTGCCGATCCACATCACGCTCTTTGTGATGGCTGCACTCACCGGGCTATATGCCTCGCTCATCCAGAAGTACACCATCGACTGGGAACTGATGCGCACATTCTCTGAAAAGATGAAGGGGTTTCAGAAGGAATATCGGGAAGCGCAACTCGCAGAGAACAAACAGAAATTAAAGAAACTTGATGAAAAGCGTGCTGCCATGATGGGCGATCAGGGCAAGATGATGAAACAGCAACTCAAGCCTATGGCATACATCAGCATCATCTCGCTGCCGCTCTTCTTCTGGGCATGGGAGTATTTCAGAGTCAATCAGAGCTTTACCATAACATTCCCGTTCTGGGGCGAACAATTGCTTCACGGGACTGCTTTTCTTGGCATCCAGTACTGGATCGTCTGGTACATGATATGCTCACTACCGGTCAGCCAGGTGATCAGGAAGGCGCTTGATATCGGAGGAGCATGATCCGATGCTCGGTATCATCACCGGCACAAACCCGATAGGAGAGGAGTTCGAGGAAAGGATTGGCAGAAAGGAGACTGTCAGGACCAAATACGGTGATGTGGAGGTTTTTGAGGGGAGTGACGCCACCTTCCTGCCGCGCCACGGCATTGCTATGGATACGCCGCCGCACCGGATAAACCACCGCGCAAACATAGCGGCACTCAAAGAATCAGACGTGGATGGCGTGGTATGCGTCTGTTCGACAGGCAGTCTGAATCCGGAGATACCGCCCGGCACGCTGGTTGTCCCGCACGACTACATAAACTTTGGAAGACCTTTGACATTCTACGACGATGAGATACGGCATATCGTACCAGTTCTCGATGTGGGATTGCGCAGCCGGATTGTTGAGGCGAGTCGCGGAAAGGATGGGGGCGTCTATATGCAGACGCACGGACCCAGATTCGAGACAAAGGCAGAAGTCGCAGTTCTCAGGCAGTTCGCTGATATCGTCGGCATGACGATGGCAAACGAGGCAACCCTCTGCTGCGAGGCAGGAATCCCTGTTGCATCGCTCTGTACGGTTGATAACTATGCAAACGGTGTTGCCGCGCAGGAACTGGATTATGAGACAATCATCGAAAATATTAGTAGGAACTGTGAGATGGTTGCAGAGATGATCACGAGGCTGATCAGATGAGTCTGCTCCTGAGAGATACCGAGAACTACGGAAACGTCTACATCGATGCCGGCACGATCGCTGAGATCGGCTGCGGTGCGTATGACGCGGATACCGTGATCGACGCGAAGAGAAAAGCCCTCGTGCCCGGCTTTGTGAACACGCATACCCATGCGGCGATGACGCTCTTTCGCGGATATGCCGACGATCTTCCCTTGCAGGCGTGGCTACAGGACTGGATCTGGCCCCTTGAAGCGAAACTGACAGGAGAAGACGTCTACTGGGGCACAAAACTTGCGTGTCTCGAGATGATAAGAACTGGCACGACCACGTTTAACGATATGTACTGGCATGCTCTGGAAAGCGCAAAAGCGGTTGATGAGATGGGGGTACGCGGCGTTATCAGTAACGTCTTCATCGATATCGATGGTGGGTCAGGCGGGTCAGAAGGGGAGACGCAGAGGGAGAATAAAAGACTGGTCACGAAACTAATGAAAGATTACTCGGATCGGGTGACCCCTGCGCTCGGTCCACATGCCATCTACACTGTCTCAGAGGAGAGTCTTCTGTGGATCGCAGAGTTTGCAAGGGAAGAGGATCTGCTGGTCCACATCCACGTTTCGGAGACCGAACAGGAGGTCAAGGACTGCATCGAGAGGACCGGGATGCGCCCTGTCGAGTACCTCAGCCGGATCGGGTTTCTCGGTCCGAACGTCGTTACCGCCCACGGTGTCTGGCTCGATGACAACGAGATATCGCTGCTTGCGAAACATACTGTTAATGTGTCGTACAACCCAATTTCAAATATGAAACTCGCTGTTGGAGAGAATGTGAGATACCCTGCACTCTGTGCTGCAGGAGTCAACGTCTCGATAGGGACCGATGGGTGCGCATCCAACAACAATTTAAACATGCTCGAGTCGGCAAAGTTCGCGTCATTATCGCAGAAATCGGCAACGAACCAGCCGACCGTGATGCCAGCGCGCGATGCGCTTTCGATGATCACGAAGCATGGCGCACAAGCTCTGCGCATAGGGGAGGGGGGCGGCGAGATAGTCGAGGATGCGCCAGCAGACCTGCTCTTGATCGATCTGCAACTGCCAGGGATGACGCCGCTTCACAACCTCGACTCGAACCTGATATACGCGTCCTCAAACTGCGTTGACACCACGATATGCGATGGCGTCGTGCTCATGGAGGGTGGTGTGGTAGATGGCGAGGAAGAGATTCTTATGAAAGCATCGGAAACAGCTTTTGATCTATTGAACAGGAGGCGATGAGATGGCTGAAGACGAAAACAGAGCTACACCGGAAGAGACCACCAACGAAGTACCGAAGTGCCAGACCCTGCACGAATCTATGGAGCTACTGACAAAGCACATCGAGCAGGCGCTTAAGGAACTCGATCTCAACTCGGTTTCAGATATTCTTGACGAGATCTTGGGTGCAACGAGCATCTTTGTGATGGGGACTGGTAGGTCAGGTCTCGTCGGTAAGGCATTTGCAACACGGCTCATGCATCTCGGACTGCGGGTGTATGTGGTAGGCGAGTCAACGACGCCAGCGCTGCGCTCAGGCGATGTAGTGGTCGCGATCAGCGGATCAGGCGAGACTCTCTCGATCGTCGATCTTGGAAGGGTTGTAAAGAAGATAGGCGCGTCTCTGATCGTCGTCACCTCGCAACCTGCCTCCACTCTCGGAATAATGGCAGACAAGACCGTGAAAATCTTTGGAAGGGCAAAGGATGGCAAGGGCGACTATCTTGTGCAGCATCTCCTCGGGAAGTATACGAAACTCGCAGAACTTGCGCCGCTTGGCACCACCTTCGAGATCACCACTCTCGTCTTCCTCGATGCAGCGATCGCAGAACTGATGGTGCGGATGGGGAAGGACTCAAAGGCACTTGAAGATATGCACGACAAACTCCAGTGACATGATCTCCGCAATCAGGCGATATGGCGTCGAGATCGCCTCGCTCTGCGTTGCGGTCGCGATCTGGCAGCTAACTGCCCCTTATGTAACGAGGGGCAACTTCACGCTGCCCGGTTTCACCGATGTTCTGGCGTCATTTTATAGCCTATGGGACGTCATGCTCACAGACGCTGCGACCAGTCTGCTGCACTTTGGAATCGGCATGGTTGCCGGCATGTGCGTTGCGATACCGCTCGGGGTTGGTATGGGCTGGTTCCGGGTGATCGACAGGATATTTGATCCGATCATAGAGATCCTGCGCCCGATACCGCCGCTTGCATGGATACCTTTTGCAATCGCGTTCATCGGACTCACACACACGTCTGCCGGAACCATCGTGTTTATCGGAGCGGTATTCCCGATCCTGATCAATACGTATAAGGGATTTAGGAATGTGCCGAAGGTTCTTATCGAGGCAGCGATGGTACTTGGATGCACGAGAAATTATGACCTGATCAAGAAGATTGCGTTCCCGTCTGCAATCACTGATATTGCGACAGGGGTCAGGGTTGCGATGGGTGTCGCATGGATGTGTGTGGTGGCGGCAGAGATGTTTGGCGTATCAACGACCGGAATCGGATACAAGATATCGCACTGGGTGCATTTTTACAGGATGGATCATGTCATGGCATACATGCTCCTCCTCGGGTTCATTGCGCTCTTCATCGACGGAGGGTTTCGGTTTCTGGTAGACGAGCGGCTCTCCAGGTGGCGCAAAGGGGTTATTGCGTGATGGACGCAACCTTGATAACGAGCAGCACCAATGTTGTAGCAAAGAAACAGGAGGTTTGTAAATGGACATTGATAGACCGGTGCAAGAGGTCATGGCACCACGCGTGATCACAGCAGACATTGGCGACTCGCTGGTAGATATCGCAAAAGAGATGATCAAATATGATAGGTCAAGTGTAGTCATTACAGAAGATGGAAAACCAGCCGGTATCATAACCGAGCGCGACATCTCCAGGAAGATTATACCTGATGACAGGAAACCGAGTACCGTACCGCTTTCTGATATCATGACGTCCCCGCTGATCACCGTTGACCATAATACGTCGGTGAGCGACGCGATTCAGATGATGCTCTCGAAGAAGATCAGAAGGCTGCCAGTCTTCCGAAACGATACCTTAATCGGCATCATCACGAGTCAGGACATCGTTACCGTATCCGCGGAGATGAGCGACACCCTGCGGGAACTCATGGAATCCGAGAACGAATCCCTGCTGACATCAGATTTCGAGGGTATATGCGATGCCTGCGGGCAGTATTCCTACAATCTGACCGTCGTCGATGGGAGATCGCTATGTGATGACTGCAAGGACCTCAGGTGGAGTGAGCCAACCGATTCCAGCCACGACTCTGCATACATAGAGGGCTAACGGATGGATCTCGTACAGAACATACTTGAGATCATCGAAAACGATCCGAAAATCGATATTAGCGAGATCGCAGCCCTTACTGCCAGGTCGGATGAGGAGATCGGGGATTGTATAAGTCAACTGGAAGGCGACGGCACAATCCGCAAATACAAGACCATTATCGACTGGGATAAAGTAGATAATGGATTTGTTTATGCGATCATCGAGATAAAAGTGTCCCTTGAGCGTGAAACCGGATACAATGTGGTTGCAGACCGCATCTCAAAATTCCCTGAGGTTAGATCGGTCAGATTAATGTCAGGAGATCATGATATCTCGCTCACCGTGCGCGGCAAATCGATGAAGCAGGTTGCGTTTTTTGTCGCAGAGAAGATTGCGACCCTGCCGCAGGTGCAGAGCACTGCCACACATTTCGTTCTGAAGACCTACAAGGAGGATGGTGCGATCCTGCATGAAACAGAGCACACAGAGCGCCTCCCGATTGTTGCATAAAAGGCAGATGCGAGTCTCAGACACGGTGCAGAGTGTGCCGCCGTCTGGCATCCGCAGGTTCTTTGACCTGGCAAACGAACTTGAGGATGTAATCTCGCTCGGCGTTGGCGAACCCGATTTTGTGACCCCGTGGCATATCAGGGAGTCATGCATCCACGCGCTCGAGCAGGGGCATACCTCATACACATCAAACCAGGGACTCCCCGAGTTGCGAGAAGAGATCGCGGATACGTTTTGGAGGGACCACTCACTCCATTACGATCCGAACGAGGAGATACTGATCACGACCGGTGTTAGTGAAGGAATAGACCTTGCGATGCGTGCGATTCTGAATCGCGGCGATGAAGTTATCATCTCTGAGCCGTGCTACGTCTCTTACGTCCCGACCGTGATCTTTGCCGGCGGAGTTCCGGTTACGGTTGCCACAGGCATCGAGAACGATTTCAAGATTACAGCAGAGCGGACAAGAGGTGCGATAACAGAGAAGACGCGTGCAATCATGATCAATTACCCGAATAACCCGACAGGCGCAACAATGGAAAAAAAGGATCTTGAAGAGATTGCAGATATTGCAACCGAGCACGATCTGATCGTCATCTCTGACGAGATCTACGATAAACTCACGTACGACGGAAAACATACCTGTTTCTCATCCTTAAACGGAATGATGGAAAACACGGTTCTGTTCAATGGTTTTTCAAAGTCTCATGCGATGACCGGACTTCGGGTAGGATACGCTCTCGGAAGCAGTGACATCATTGGAGCGATGACGAAGATACACCAGTACACCATGCTCTGTGCCCCGATAACCTCACAGATGGCTGCAATCGATGCGCTTCGGAACGGGAGAGCGGAGGTGGAGCGGATGGTGAGGGAGTACGACCGCAGGAGACATCTGATCATCAGCGGCTTTAACAAGATCGGGCTTGACTGTTTCTGGGGGAAGGGAGCGTTCTATGCATTCCCATCAATTGCGAGCACCGGAATGACCGCGGATGAATTTGCAGAGCGGCTGATGCTTGAGAAGCGGGTGGCGGTAGTTCCAGGAAATGTGTTCGGGGACTCTGGAGCTGGATTCCTGCGGTGCTCGTATGCTGCATCGAGGGATGACATATCAGAGGCACTTCTGAGGATCGGGGAGTTTGTTGAGTCGATTTAGGTGTGTAGTGTAGTATAACGTGCCATAAACTGCGAGTTCGCGCCAATACGTTAGCATCGCCACAAACAGCAGTGGTGAACCATTTCGTGGGACTGATGCAAGATGGATTGTAGAGATTTTTGGGAGAATCTTTTTATACTGATAGCACATAGTCAGTGATATCTGCCATAAACACACAATATGACAGAAGGGATGCGATGTTTTCATGATAGCATCCACAAATCAAAAGGAGGAATGATATATGAGTAAACTGAAATGGCATATCATTGTATTTGCACTGTGGCTCGCGTTCTCTGGCGTGGCGGCTGCTGAGCAACTCTACGTCAACGAAAGTGGCTGGTGGCGCGATGGCGGTGCGTTCAATGTGGACGGGGCACCGATACAGGCGGCGGTGGATGCTGCGGGTGCTGGCGATTCGATTTATGTGTGGAACGGGAGTTACAGTGAGAACATATACATTTCGGTTGCATCGCTTATCTTACAGGGCGAAGGCGCGGATGTGGTGACTGTGACCGCGGCATCGAGCATGGGTCATGTCTTCTACGTGGCCGCGAACTGGGTGAACATCTCAGGCTTCACAGTGACTGGAGCAACTGGCAGTACCAAAGCTGGTATTTGTCTCTACAGTGCAGATCACTGCAACATCTATAACAACAACGCATCGAACAACAAGAATGGCATCTACCTGAGTTGTTCGAGCAACAACACACTGACGAAGAACACAATCTCTGGAAACACATACGACTTTGGTGTTAGTGGTTCCGATCTTTCTCATTACATCCAGAACATAGACACAAGCAACACAGTAGGTGGGAAACCAATCTATTACTGGGTTGGTCAGAAAGATAAGCAGATTCCAGGAGATGCTGGCTTCGTTGGAGTTGTGAATTCCACAAACATAACAGTCAGAGACATATTCTTGACGAATAATAGACAGGGAGTGTTATTCACACACACCGAGAATTCCAAGATGGAGAACGTCACCACATCGAACAATGAGTATGGTATCTACCTGTCATCTTCGAGCAACTACAACACACTGACAAAGAACACCGCGAACTCGAACAACGAGAACGGTATTGGCCTGAGTTATTCGAGCAACAACACACTGATGAAGAACACCGCGAACTCGAACATCGGCGATGGTATCCACATATCTTCTTACTTGTACTCTTCAACCAACAACACGTTGACGAACAACAACTGCTCGAACAATCGCTACGGCATCTACCTCTTCAATACAAATAACAACAACATCACCTGCAACTTGGTACAGAATAATATGTATCAGGGATTCTACTTAGGGCTCGTTAAGAATTAACCTGAACAACTATTAAGTACTATTACAATCTATTATTATGTCATGGAAGAATGTGCCATCAAAAAAATATTTGAGACTATGGAAGGTCATTTGAATGAGCGGCAGCAG
>JAYEFK010000108.1:0-7697 GCA_034658575.1 Methanobacteriota archaeon | reverse complement strand
TCCCGCACGCCCCCGCCGAAGATGACCGGATGATCCGAGCGCGCGACCGCATCACTGAGAAGATCAAGATCGATACCGGATTCCGTGCCAACATTCGTCAGGTCGATGATGATTAAGTGGTTAATCGGATACTCGTTCAGTCTCTCGACCGCTTCCAGCGGAGTGAGCGATATTCTGGTGTTTGTGAGGATCCTGCCGTCCATCAGGTCGATGTTGACATGCAGCCGGCTTGCGTCATGCGTCTCGCATGCCTCGCCGATCACGTCGAAATCGGCATTCTCGGTTCCGATGGTGACGGTATCAGCGATTGTAAGCCCGAGCGCAGCGTCTTCCGCTGACCTGACACCGCAACTGAGTATCGTCTTGCAGTAACCTGAGACGTCCTTTATTACCGGGAAATTGTCCCCAATCCCGCGGATCCTGTTGAGGTCAGCAGCGTACACCTCTGTCGGGCGTAGCGTTCTTGCGATCCCTGCTGCGTCTGATGTTTCGCAGACCGAACTGAAATCCGCTACTGGCAGGTACTCTTCCCGCTTACCCCGTAGCGCATGTACCACTATGCCATCGAATATATCCAGCACGAGGATGGTTCTGAACATCTATTATGCTTGGCACGGTCATCACATATAAAACCGATCAGGGACACGGGCACCGGTGCCGGATCGATGCAGTATAGGGAATAACGTTTCCGATTGTATGATGGCTTACCATGCTGCCGATGGTTTGAAGACCATCGTGAGGACTTATGCATCATGGATACGAGATGTCCGAGATGTGGATCAGAGACCGTTGAACTCGGTGAGAAAAGTCTGGAGGTCGGAGTGACGCGAAAGGATCCGGTCAGCATCAGACTAACTTATTAAGCGTGGGCAAACTTAATAGAGTACAGGTGAACATTTGTTCACTCCACTAACATGCACAGAAGGCATTGATGTGACAAATGTAGAAGAGTATTCCAGCCAGATACCGCTGATAGCCAGACAGGCATTCAAAGCATTTGGCAATGATAATCGGTGCGCAATAGTTGTTGCATTGTATGAACATGACGGGCGACTCACATTTAGTCGACTCAAGACCACTCTCGGACTTGACCAGAGGGTACTCACAAACGAGTTGAAAAAATTAAGAAATGGCGCCATTGTCACCCACTATACTGAATATACCAAAGGCAAGAGAGACTACTCATATTATGAACTTACGGACTTTGGTGTAGATATCCTGAAATCCGTATTCGGTGTGCTTACCAGACCCTATCAAACTACGACGAATTGGCAGATGTTGATGCGGCTTCCTCCCTGCTGCAAGTAGCAGGGTCTTCTGCCATAGGTCTATAAAAGATGGCAATGGATATTACCTGTATCAAAAAGGCTGGATAGACATTTCAGAGTGGGTCTGTTTTCTTGTTCCGATAGGCGAACTCCGGCATCCAGCGCAGAAACCAAGCAATCGATGAAGCAACAACACATCACACAACTTCCATCCGCACCGTGGTGAAGACCGGTCCCCTGATGTCGATCTTCTTGTTGCCGGACGTGATCCACCGGTTCGCATGGGGTTTTATATCGATATTGATCTCTGACGGCACCTTGACACCCTTGACCCTGATCTCGCAGCCCCTGCCGCATCTTGCAGCGTTCTCGATCTCGCGTGCTGCCTCTGCTGCAAACGTATCGATGAACCTGAAACCGGCAGAGATACTTTCCTTGAATACCGTGTCCCATTTCTCGATACGCGGCACCCCGAGAACATTGCCATCGTGAACCATGACCTCGTTCATCGCTGCAGGACCGCAGAGTTTCGTCTTCTCTTCGGGTTCCACAACCGTCACCCGAAGATTGTGCCCGAACATTTCACCATCCCATGCCAGATACTCGCATGGACTCGGATCGCTTCCGTGCTCGCAAGCGACGCGTGCGATGGCGCGGGCTATCGCAAGTCCTGTATCGGTATCGGGAGCCTCTATGGCACAGACCGATGCTGCGAGTTCGTGATCGGTCATCGAGAGTTGATCGAACTGCGGGTACGAGAGCAATCTGACATCGCTGGCACCATAGAGGATCATTGCGAGACGCTCCACGCCAAGACCGAGGTTCATCACCGGATACGGGATCTCGTAAGCAGAAAGTGCGATCGGCGAGTACATGCCAAAAGTCGCAATCTCGATCCAACCGTCCGCATACTTAGTATCCGAGTCGTGCAGGGCTGGATGGTATGCATAGACCTCGATCTGGGTATCCGGAACATAGTACTTGCTCCGCTTCTCATCTGGCTGGAACCTGAACTCCTCGAACCCAAATTGGGATAACAGAGCCTGAGATACTGCTTTTCCGTAATCAACAGTCACATCTTCCCCGATCACAACGCATGAGGCTGAATGGTACGTCATCAACCTGGAAGCGTCCTCTGACTGCTCCCTTCTGAAGCACCGGTCTATGGAGAAGAGGTTCAGCGGAAGATCCTGTTTACCGATGAGTGCTGATAGTGTGATGAACCAGCCGGAAGTCATGTGGCTACGAAGCGTCTTTCTTGTTGGTTCCGGAACCAGTTCCCGAAACTCAGGAAAGACCTGATCGATCATCACCGCAACCTTCGGATCATCGATCTCAAGTTCCCTTGCGAGCACCGGAATCAGGTCATCGCCCTCGATCACTCCTTTCTTGTACGAGTGGAGCACCTGCTTGACCGTTGTAGCGTCGTCTTCGCTTACGTTCCTGCCGATGATCTCGCCGATCCTTGCGATCCGTTCATCGGATAGCCCGACATCAGGACGCGGCAGCCCTGCGAGATAAAAACACCGATCCAGAACCGCTTGCGCCTCTGATCCGAACTGGCGGTACACCTCCCGATCCTCGACTATGAGTGGGTTCATCGTCTCGGAAAATCCCATCCTGAGATACGCCTCCCTGAGGCGATGTACCGTCTCAAAGATCGGGTGTGGCTTACCGTAATCGAATTTGAGGTGCGGGTATGCCTGATTTATCCCGGGAACCGGGATTATCTCCTTACCACAGTTCCATGTCTCTTCAAAGTCCTGCGCTGCTGATTTCCTGATTGTATCCGGATCGAACTTCATTATGCGGTACTTATCCCCAATCACAGTTAAACGATTTGTCGAGATGGTCGGGGTGGGTGAAAGAGGATGCAAAAGCCCGAATGCCGCCCGCGGGACCTGCTAACCACCGTCCCCGATGATGTTACTGAAATGGGCTCGCTGCGATTCGAACGCAGGATCCCCGCCGTGTGAAGGCGATGTCATAACCGACTAGACCACGAGCCCATGACCTGGGTTGTCTGGAAATGGGTCTGTAGCGATATAAATATTGCTGTCGGCGAAGCCTGCATTCACCTGAAGCACTTGACACACGATATGATCGTATCGCCTGCTTCCGTCATATCCATCGCCACAACCACCCCGGAATCCAGGTCATCCGCTTCGCAGTCACTCTCTATGCCAACCGTGATGAAGCGATCGATGAAGTCCCGGTTCCGCCCGATCAGCCTTACCACCTCATCCGTGTCAATCCCCTCGCAGACGTTATACTCCTCAATCCCAATGATCATGACGACCCTTCCCCGACCCTTATCCGCGATACGTCTGACATGGTCGATCGCAGATTCCGCAGACGATATGTTCATACCTGAGTTCGAGTTATCAACGAGAGTCCTGCCATCGACCTCCATGATCTTCATTCTCCCGCTTACGCCGCTGAAACCGTCGAGAAAAGACTTTATGCAGTCCGGATCGGTGTTCATCGATATTGCAGCGGAGACCGCGCCAAGAATTGCGGTTCGGTACGAGAAGATGTCATAGTCTTTGACTGTGAACTCGATGCGCCGATTCATTGCTGCAACGACCGCATGTTCATGGTCGATCTCCTCGAAACGCACATCTGCCCCAGCCCCGCCGTCCCCGAATGTGAGGATGTTTGCAGCCGGGTTAGAGGTTATACCGACGTCGCTGTTTAAGATCAACGTTGATCCGGGTTTTGCACGCTTTACCATCTGCATCTTCGCGCTGGATGATAGCCCGGTCTTGTTTGCGATCGGGTAATCGCCTGTTAGCGTGGTGATGATGCCGGTGTCTGCAAGCCCGGTGCCGCCGAGCGAGACCTCGAAGATGAAGATATCCGGTTCCAGATCCGGTTCGGCTTTGACCGATTCCACCGCCCTGATGATGCTTGCCGGAGCAATGCTCCACTTTGCGATTGTTCTTGCGATGCCGCCACCACCTCCAGCTCCGCCCCTGCCATCCCAGTACTCAACACCTGCGCTGGTATGCGAGACGATTTTATTACCAGTACATTCCGCCAACATTCCGGCAAGCATCCGTACGGTGCTCGTCTTTGCGGTTGTGCCGGTCACCTCGATGACGTGGTACCGTGCGAGACGCTGTTTCAGGATCTCGTAGACCGCGGCATGGTGCGTGATCACCGGTACCGGCACGTCCGCGGCGCGCGCATCGTGAAGCGTCCTGTACGCAGAATCGAGATGCACAGGCGCAACGATCAGATTAAAATCGCCTGCATCCGGAGGTTCTGTCAGAACTGGGATGCCTGACGATTCGAGATCGCGACGCGTGTCGTCACTGACAGTGCCGTACACATCGACAGCAGTAACCGCATCTGCCTCTGCGAGAGACTGCGCGATCAGATCGCCGCCGTGCGTCAGATCGAGCACCGCGATATTCATATTCAGCGTGAAAGCGCTTCTTCTGCCCTCTTGTATGCAAGTTCGGCGATACGCGCATCTGCGCCGAGCGGATCAGCATAAACGATATCAACCGACTTTCCGTCGATCTCTGTTACCGCCCTCTTATCCTCGTTCAGATTCAGTTCCTTTGGGATGTCTTCAAGCGTATGGACGCCGTTCGCAAGGAAGATCGGGAGCGCAACAATCCTGTCAACGCCGGTTCCAGTGAAACTCTCCAGCCCCTGCTTCAGAGTCGGTTTGTCCATGTTCAAAAACGCTGTCCGCACGACGACGTCGCCCTGATCGGCGAGCATCCCGGATATCGTCTCAACGAGTTCCTTATTATATGGAAGTGTGCTTCCGTGTCCGAGTACCAGTATACCTGTGTTCATAGATTTGCCTCCTGTGTTACGTAGAATGTTGGATGGTAGCTATCATTGTTAAACCCATCGACGCGCGACCGACCAACCGCTATACTTACATCCGAAATTTACTCAAACTTCGGGTAAAAGTCACCGGAAGCATCTGGACCACCGAACAACGACTGCAGAAAAAGGGCTGAGTCCATATCTCCTTAAGTTCTTTTTTGATCTTACCCCCTTCACACACAACCCCAAACCCCCTGCCCAGTCCCTTCACATCACTTATAATACTTCTCCTGAACATCCTTACCCAGTATTCCGATCGCGTCAGCCCGACACTGCCTGCAGTGTGTCATCTGCTTGGTGATCTTGCCGCATTTATCCTGCATGGCACGCTTCTCTGCCATAGTTGGCGGCGTGATATCTGCAAACTTGTACTGCGGGATTAGTGTCATAATGTTCTGCAGGTAAACTCCGATCTCCTTGATCTTCCTTGCGACATCGGTGATGTGATGATCATTGATCGTTGGTATGAGGACCGTATTTACCTTCGTGATTATACCCAGCTCAACGCACCTCGTAAGTCCTTTCAGTTGATTCTCGAGCAGGATTTCCGCAGCCTCTCGCCCTGTATACTTCTTTCCGTGATAATTGACGAACGAATAGATATTCTTGCCGATATCAGGATCGACCGCATTCAGAGTTACTGTCATGTTTGAAACTCCAAGCTCGTGCAGGAGATCTATCTTCTCTGGTAGCAAGAGTCCGTTGGAACTCATGCATTTGACCAGATCCGGAAACTCTTTTTTAACAAGGCGGAGCGTCTCGAACGTCTCCTCGTTGTACAGCGGCTCTCCAGGACCTGCAATTCCGATCACCTTGACATAAGGGAAGTCTACGATCACCTCTCTCACACGCTGGATCGCCTCTTCTGGGGTTAGCACCTTACTCGTAACGCCAGGTCTACTCTCGTTCACACAGTCAAACTCCCTGATACAGTAGTTACACTGGATGTTACACTTCGGAGCAACAGCCAGATGCATCCTGCCGAACGCATGAGAAGCTTTCACACTGAAACAGGGATGCTCCTGGATCTGCCTGAGCTGGGACGGATCCCATGGCACATCCCTGTCATGAATCTTTGCTACACGGTACTCTTCTGAAGTCATACTGCCTCACCAACCTTAACTTCAGTAACTTCCTTCATAAGCAGCCGCGCGACACCGAGTTTCAGCGTTTGCTGCGGCATGGCGCAGCCAGCATATACGCCAACAAGCCGCACCTTCACTGTGCCAGTGTCCTCGACGTCGACCAGTCCGATATCGCCGCCGCCTGCCTGCCGCATCGGTCTGATATTCTCGATTACCGGTTCAACCTTCTCTTTTATATCAGTCAATCTTCTTGCCTCCTTTTCATTCCGTTTCATGAGTAATTTCTGCGTTTGTTTGTAAACCTATCGCTCGATTATCTCCTCTGACGCGCCCGCGAACCGGATGAGTGCCTCTGCCTCCATCTGGTGCAGACCCGCCGGAACGATCAGCAGGTGCATAGGCGCACCAAAGTCAGACCCGGCGAGGTCGCGTAGATAGTCGCACTTCACCATGACCTTGGGCGATCCTGCCCGTGCGATCCCGATGCCGAGAGCGCGGTCGAGCAGCCCGCGTTCATCAACCTGCATCAACAATCCAGCCGCCTCTGAAATCGTCATAAACCCTTTATCAGGATCTATATCGAGAAAGAGCATCGTGTGAAGGTCTTTATCGCGGTTTAAGAGAACTGTGTTGTACGGAGTCTCTGAAACGATCGTCTTTGACCGGACAGTGTAGGGGAATGGGATGGTTGCAGACTTTCCGAACCGGTAGTTCTGCAAGCCAGCAAGACCTGCTGCCGCAGACGCAATCGAGGTTCCGTGAACGATCACCGTCGCAATACCGAGATCCGATGCGCGCAGGCGGAGATCGATATGTGTCGTCGAGACCATCGGATCCCCGCCCGATAGCAGCACCACATCCCGATCGATCGCATGGTGCAGCCAGTAGGGATCCGTCTCGATCTCACCTCGTGAAAGCGTCGTGATCTTCGTCTGGTATCGCGATTCCATGCGCTCTATGGTCGTTCCCATCATCTTCGATGTGTAAAACTCGGCAAATACCATATCGGCATCTTTTATCGCTCTGACGCCTTTTAAGGTAATATCCTCTTCATCGTATAGCCCGAGACCGACAAACGTTAACATCGAGTCTAACCTCTGCGCCAATTTATAGATACGCGGCAGAAGACCCCGCTACTTGTAATGCGCTCTTGCGGAACGCATCGATGCCACCGCCAGCAGGGCGGGGCATTAACGGGGATAAATGCCGCAGACTGGTTGTTTTGGCTTCCATAAACTATATATGCTCTTTCAACTAATATAAGTATTGTGCCAAGACGTACTTTCAAATACCGGATGTATCCAACCAAAAAACAAACAATAATCCTGTTACACTGGTTGAACGTATGCAGGTATCTGTACAATGAGATGCTTGCAGACCGTAAGAATGCTTATGATCGGTGCGGAATCGGATTGAACTACAACCAGCAAGCAGGGCAGTTGAAATACATGAATCTCGACCTGTACTCACAGGTTGCGCAGGATGTGATTCGCAG
>JAYEFK010000107.1:0-1688 GCA_034658575.1 Methanobacteriota archaeon | reverse complement strand
CAAAGATCGAGAGATCCGGCATCTACCCGCCGGTTGCTCATGCGCCGTATCTGCCGAATCTGGCATCGCCGAAGGAGGATGTCTACAGCCGCTCGGTCGATGCGCTTGCAAGCGAGATTGCGCGGTGCAGCACGCTTCATATTCCATATCTCGTGACACATCTCGGAAGCCATCTTGGAACAGGCACGGAGGGTGGTGTGATGCGCATAATATCGGCTGTGAATACGGCGATCGGTGCGTCAGATGAAGCACGCCCGGAGGGGGGCGGTTCTGTGATGCTTTTGCTTGAGAACACCGCGGGCACAAAGAACAGCGTGGGCGGGCGCTTCGAAGAGATCGGGCGGATCATCGACGGGGTGGAGCGCGATGATCTGGTCGGGGTCTGCTTCGACACATGCCACGCATTCGCTGCCGGCTACGAACTGCGGACTGCCGATGCGCTCGATGCGACGATGGCACGGTTCGATGAGGTGATCGGGCTTGACCGGCTGAAACTGATCCATCTGAACGACTCGAAGGGTGGCTTAAACTCTCGATTGGACCGGCACGAGCATATCGGCATGGGCTACATCAGGGAGGATGGTTTTGAGGTCATACTGCATCACGATGTCATCAGGAAGCTCCCGATGATACTCGAAACTCCGGTTGATGATCGGAGGGATGACGTGGGGAACATCCGGATGGTGCGGATGCTTGCGGAGAGGGGGTGTGATGGGGATGCGGCAGACAAAATATCCGCTTGACGTATCCACTTCAGAAGCGGTGGTAAAACGCGTCTTCTGTGGTGGCTAAATTCGTGTCATTCGTTTATTTGTGCCATCCGTGATCTCTGAGCACATAATGCCACACGCCATGCTCGACTCAACAACCAAGTATATCGAGGGCATTCGACCGTCCCTCTTCGAGGTCGTCAAGAGTTATTCTTGATCGGATGCCTCTTGCCGCGAAAAGTTCCATCATCTCGCCGACTGACCGATCAGCCATCTTTGCGGCTTCTCCTATCGTTAATTTCCCAACGGAAAACAGTTTCACTGCCGTCTCCTGCGATAAGTCGCGGATACCGTATAACAGCACCTGCTGAAGCATGTATGACTCATCCACCGGTTCGTACATCCTGATGAACTCAAACGAATGAGCCACCTTCTGTGGGATTTTCATCTCAACCATTTATCTTCATCACAGAACAGGCATTCTGCCTTGATATCCTTGCAGAGCGATATTGCGTCACTTTCTCCACAGTGAAGGCTGAAAAAATCTTGCACTTCTTTCAATGATTCCTTATTGCTCTGCATCACCTGAATTTTGCCATTGTGCACCAACTTTTCAAGCAGATACGCATCGTACTTGCCCATCTCAACTCCTTTGCGGATCGCCTCGTTATAGACCATTTTGGGAATGATCAGCGAAAAATCGGACAGAAACGGCTCAATTAACCCGCATTTTGTTAGGAGTATCAATGTCGATGAATCGGATATTATCATGATGCCACTATGCACACATCCTGCCCATCTTATAACCTTATCTGCCAAACGGGAGGGACTTTTTATTATCTTCTGGAATGGGTTCGGAAAACCACAGAGCGCACAGAGGACACAGAGAAAACAGCAACTCTCTGTGCCCTCCGTGTCCTCTGTGGTTAATCTTCTTCGCCATAATCCGAATCCGCCCAGAAAAAATTAAAAAGTCTC
>JAYEFK010000106.1:0-7708 GCA_034658575.1 Methanobacteriota archaeon | reverse complement strand
ACCACAGCCGTAATCTCAAGCGAACCTGCGATCCCTTCGATCGTCTCGCAGGCATCTGCGAATTCCTTAAATGAGGTCATGATACCAGATGTATCGCCTTCATGGCTAATCAGGGTTTCTGATGGGGGGCGACATAAACGGCGATGGCAAGCTCACATCGGCAGACGCGCTCATGCTATTGCAGGCGGTTGCCGGAAAGATCGGCTTGTGATCGGAATTGGGACGCTGGCGGTGCTTTAAGCACCGTTTCAGTTTCTTATTTCGCCCCCCCTCTCTTATACGGTTCCAGTGTCGCTTGCAGACATACTTTCGTAGATCAGGGCGAGCTTTGCAGCAATCTGGTAGAGTTTTTCAATTTCATCCAGCGCCCCTACAACGCGCCCCATGTCAAGGCGACCCTATCTATGGACGATACTGTTTCGCAGTCCATTATATTCCTTCAAAGTCCCCTCTTCTTCCGGCACGATGATGCCTTCCTTCGATAACTTTTCTATATTGGTATAATCATCCTCAACAACCAGCCCTGCATCCTTTGTGAGCATGGCAGCGATATCCATGGAGCTCTCGACACAGGTCTGTAACGAGTGAAGTAGCGCCCTCTCGGTAACGTCATCGCAGATGTCGTGAGACGCTATAAACTACAATTCACCCTCAAAAAGCTCAAATTTTTCCAAGTATCGTTCTTTTCTCATGTAACCACCTTTTCCGAAGCATCATCCGCTCCCCGATGCTGCTGAACCGATTGTACTCAACGCGTAATGCCATATCCCCCCAGAGTCTTCTGAACCTGTAGAAATATTCCGAAAGTTGGATTTCATCGCCCTGCAGGATTCTGTGATCCCGAATTATCTCGATCTGTATGTAAAGGGGCAGGTTCTCAAAAACTTTGATATCGCACTTCCCACCAAACGTCCTCTCGATTTCGGTCAAAACACGATCGTTCACAGGTCGGACGATGCAGATATCGATATCCGACCTCCCACCATCTTCCAGTCGAGCACGGGATCCGAACAGTAGGATTCCAAGAGCATCGTCCTTGAATATCTCAAAATCCTTTTCCGGGTTCATACCGTTCCCTACATCCTTCATTAAACCTCCTTTTGTGGATACTACTTTAAAATCCTTTCTGCATGTACCTGCGGTGTGACAATCGTTAAATGCAATCAAAGAAAAAAACAGGCATGATGATCCATGTTCACGACATCACAAAGAACTTCGGCAGCATGACCGTGCTTGATAATGTCAATTTCTCGGTCAAGGGAGGGGAGTTCTTAACGATCGTCGGACCCAACGGGGCAGGCAAGACAACGCTTATCAAGATCATGGCGACGCTTGTCAATGCAACCGGGGGTACTGTAGAGATCGGCGGTTTCAATGTTAAAAAATATCCGGAAAAGGTCAGGGGGGTCATCGGAGTGATCTCGCATAATACTTACCTGTACAACGAACTAACAGCAGGTGAAAATCTCAAATTCTTTGGAAAAATGTATGCAATTCCTGAGATCGACAGAAGGGTCGATGAAGTCCTTGGAGAGACCGGACTTTCGAAAAGAAAGCACGATCGCGTCGGCACATTCTCAAGAGGCATGAAACAGCGGCTATCCATCGCTCGTGCGATCCTTCACAACCCGGCGGTGATGCTTCTCGATGAACCGTACACCGGGCTTGATCAGCAGGCATCGGCAAGTCTTGAGAGCGTGCTCGATTCGCTTACCGGATCAGGGATCACCACGATCATGATCTCGCACGACCTGAAGCGCGGTCTTGCGCTCGCTGATCAGGTGATGATCATGGCGTCAGGCACGGTGGCGTACCATGCGCCTGCATCGGAGGTCGCGAATGTGGCTGAGTTTCAGGCGCTGTATGAGCGATGCACGAGAAATTAATATTAATGATTGGAACAAACTTCAGGACAAACTCTGGTGAAACATGACCATACGAATATCGATCATTGGATTCGGCGCTGTCGGGCAGGGCGTTGCAGACGCGCTCATGCGCACGGACTACCCGATAAAGGTGGTTGCGATCGCTGATTCCCGCGGTGCTGTTGTGGACGCTGCTGGCGTCGATCTTGCGTCCGCGCTGCAGCGGAAGAGAGAGACTGGCACGGTTTCGGCTGCGGATACGGAAGGCATGACCGCACTCGATGCAATCGCTGGCGTGGATCATGAGATTATGGTCGAGGCGACGCCGACTGACATATCAACAGGCGGAATCGGGCTTTCGCACATCAAAAAAGCATTTGAGAGCGGGAGACACGTCGTCACATCGAATAAAGGACCGCTTGTCGTTGCATATTCGGAACTGTGTGGGCTTGCGAGGAAGCATGACCGTTATTTCAGATTCGAGGCGACGGTCGGCGGGGCGATGCCAGCAATCAACCTTTCGAATGAGACTCTGGCTGGAAACAGGATTATAAGCGTCGAAGGCGTGCTGAACGGGACGTGCAACTACATCTTAACCCGGATGGACGATGAAGGCGTCTCTTATAAACATGCGCTCGGAGAGGCGCAGGAACTCGGTATTGTCGAGGCAGACCCGAGCGCAGACGTTTATGGGATCGATACCGCTGCAAAGATCGTGATTCTTGCGAACTCGGTATTCGGGATGGATGCCGGGTACGATGATGTGGATGTGACCGGCATCACAAAGATCACGCCAGAATCGTTCAAACTGGCGAAAGAAGAAGGGCACACCATAAAATCGATCGGGGAGATTCGGGATGGGGTACTCAAGGTTGCGCCAAAGATGGTGCCGAGAAACCACCCATTAAATATCGGCGGAACCTTCAATCTCGCGTCCATCCAGACCGAACTTGCAGGCAGGATCACGATCGGTGGAATCGGTGCGGGATCTGTGGAGACGGCAAGCGCGATACTTAGCGACATCCTGTGGATAGAGCAGGCTATACGGGGCTGAGTCGGGATTCACCTTGCAAGAACCATCTAACTTTCTGAAAGATATAAATAAAAACCTCAATCTGTGTTCATCAGTGTTAATCTGTGGCTAAAAGCCATATCAGCTACAGATTAACATGAATTACACTGATTTAAGGCAACATCTGCGTAAATTTATGAAATCGGCATCTACGATAATTATCATAAATCACCGATTTTTTAGATAGTGCATCGGTTACCACTTAATCCCTAACTCCGTCTAATTTACATAATATGACACATCCGGACCCAGGTCCTCGAGCACAGGAGGAAAGGAACCGAGGTAAGAAAGATCGGGAACAATTTCTACCTCTACAAAGTCACAAGCGTCTGGGACAAAGAGAAGAAACGGGCGAAGAAGATCACAGAGAAGTTTCTTGGGGCAATCACCCGTGATGGGTTTATAGAAACAATTTTTGATGCTTTCAAAAACGTTCTCAATGCTGATATGCCATATATGAGGGATGATTATCATAAGAGGGTTGGATGTTCATAAACTTCGTTGCTCTGGTTTTTACTACAGGCTTTACAGATTACTTGCAGACAATTCACTCCTGAAGAAATTTTCTCCCGGAGATGTTTTTATTCATCTATCGGGGGTATGCCGTCTTAAAATACAGGATAAATGGGTTACATCCGAGATACCGAAAAACCGCAGGGATATAATGGAGAAGTTGGAACTACCTATTACGTAAAATGTGCGGAGTTACGGTTTAAAGACTCCACACGATATTGAGTATATGCTTTGAGTGCCATGGGCTTCCGAAACACAGACCCGGCAGTCACCGCCGCTTGACCCCGCACATCTCGCGCAGCGTCGCACCGAGTTCGGACTCCACGATATGGCTAACTGCAAGCGTCTTCGGGTGCAGATCGATCTCGACCACGACCGCGTCATGTCCCATCTCCTTAAGCGGGAGCACCTGCCGCGGACCGTTGGTGATCGATATCACTTCCATCCCTGAAAGCGACTCCATCGGAACCGCGTGCGGGACTCCTGATATGACCGCGAAATCGAAGTTCTGGTATTTCTCGCCGATGATCTTTCCTGCCACAGTTCCTGCAACCAAGTACTCATCCAGTCCGCCGATCATCTCGTGAATCCGGGCCCCGCGCTTGCGCAGGTCCCTAAGAATGCCCACTGCATACTGCCTAATTCGCGGAAGCCCGATCCCTGTATTGAGGTTTGCGATGTTGACGACCTCTGATTCAGACCCGATCTGCTCTGCGCACTCTATTCGATATATCGACACAGAAGTGAGTTGGGGTGGGATTGAGAGATTAGGTACTTTAGGATTAGATGAAATCTCGCTTAAAAAGGGTCATGGGGACTTTGTAACGATTGTAACTTCGCGTGTGGCTGGAAAGACAACGATACTGGCGGTACTCAAAGGTCGTACAAAGTAGACTGGGAAAGTTCTTGTATAGCATCCCAAAACGGATAAATAAGACAGTTAAGGCGGTGTGTTCGGATATGTATGAGAGTTATACCAATGCTGCAGCAGAAGTCTTTGAAAATTACGCTGTAGTAATAATTGATCATTTTCACGTTTCTAAATTGTATCGGAAGGGACTGGAGGGTCTTCGGAAGAAAGAAATGAATCGTTTGAAGAAATAATTGTCAGAAGAAGAATATAAAAAGCTGAAAAACGTAATGTGGATATTGCGTAAGGATGTAGAGGAATTAACGGACGAATAATTGGTGGTTTTGAAGTGTTTATTTCGACATTCTCCAATATTAGAATTAGCATATAAACTTTGCAATGATTCGACTGATATCTTTGACGACGATATTTCCAGGAGCGTTGCGACTTGTAGGATCAACGATTGGAAGAAGAAAGTTGAAGAAAGTGGTTTAAAGTGGTTTAATAAATTTATATCGATATTAGATAAATATATGGATAAAACCACAAACTACTTTATCAATTGGCAAACAAGTGGATTTGTGGAAGGACTGAATAATAAGATCAAAGTAATCAAACGGCGGTGTTATGGAATTCTAAACATCAAACATCTATTCCAGCGCATATATCTTGACCTCGAGGGGCACTCTTTGTATGCGTGATTTATCAGGGCGTGTAACTCGAATTACCAGAGAGTCACTTATTTACCGTAAGTTCCCCAAGGAACATGCTTGATGGCGTATGGAATTTTTCAAATAACTCAAGCTTTGCACAGATAACCCTTATAGCCAATCCAGACAGATATATCAGAGCACAAATCCAAATCTAACAGGCGGACATTCATGAACGGAATTCAATTAACGGTTGTAAAGGCGTATCCGAAGGATGCGGGAAAGGGGATGGCACGCCTCGATCCCTACGTCCTTCAGACGCTTCAATTGTCACCCGGTGACATCATCGAAATCGAAGGGAAGCGAGTGACCGGTGCAAAGGTCTGGCGCGCTGATCGGCAGGACTGGGGGCAGGAGACAATACGGATAGACAGTTATGTGCGCCAGAACGCTGGCAGTGGAATCGGGGAGCGGGTGAAGATCAGGCGTGCACCCGTAAAAGATGCAGAACGAGTGGTTTTTGCCCCGCCGCAGGGATCGGATGTCCAGTTCGGTCATGATGCTGAAGCCATCGTGAAGCAGCAGAAGTTCAAGCACCCAATCCTGCTCGGCGACATCGTCCCCATCCTGACGACACCGTCCCCATTTGGGGGGCAGATGCTGCCGCTCATCGTGACCGAGACGGTACCTGAAGGGATGGTGCTGGTGGACAAACAGACCGAGATCGTGCTGCTCGAAAAACCGGTCATCGGTTTTGACTCTGCGAAAGGTACCGGCATCACTTATGAGGATATCGGGGGGCTTCATGATGAGGTCGATCGGGTGCGTGAGATGGTCGAACTGCCAATGAAACATCCCGAAGTTTTCCAGAAACTGGGCATCGACCCTCCAAAGGGGATACTGATGCACGGTCCGCCTGGGACCGGGAAAACATTGATTGCGAAGGCGGTAGCAAACGAATCCGGGGCTCATTTCCTATACATAGCAGGACCCGAGATTATGGGCAAGTATTACGGAGAAAGCGAGCAGAGACTGCGGGATATTTTTGAGGAAGCGGAAGAGAAGTCGCCTTCAATTATTTTCATCGATGAGATTGATTCGATTGCCCCGAAACGAGAGGAAGTTTATGGAGAGGTGGAACGGAGAGTGGTTGCCCAGTTGCTGTCATTGATGGACGGTCTCGAGGAGCGCGGTCGGGTTGCTGTGATCGCGGCAACGAACCGTGTGAATGCGATCGATCCGGCACTCCGCCGCCCGGGGAGATTTGACAGGGAGGTCGAGATCGGTGTCCCTGATCTGAAAGACCGCATCGAAATTATGCAGATCCATGTGCGCGGGATGCCGCTATCTGATGACGTTGATCTGTGTGAACTCGCAGAGACCACAAACGGCTTCGTTGGCGCAGACCTCTCATCACTGACGAGAGAGTCTGCTATGAAAACGCTACGCCGGTATCTACCAGAGATCAATCTTGATGACGACGAGATTCCAAAGGATGTGCTGGACGGGATGATCGTCACAGGGAAGGATTTCGAGGAGGCACTGCGTGAGATTGAGCCATCTGCGATGCGTGAGGTTCTTGTCGAGATTCCGCATGTTACATGGGCTGATGTCGGAGGAATGGATGCGGTACGGCAGGAGCTTCAGGAAGTGATCGAATGGCCACTTAAGAATCCGGAACGTTTCGGGAATATGGGCATAACGCCGCCGAAAGGTATTCTCTTGTACGGTCCCCCTGGCACAGGAAAGACCATGCTTGCAAAGGCTGCTGCAAATGAATCGAACGCCAATTTCATCAGCATAAGCGGTCCCCAACTGCTCTCGAAATGGATCGGGGAATCCGAGAAAGCGATTCGGGAGACATTTAAAAAGGCAAAGCAGGTTGCGCCTGCCATCATATTCTTCGATGAACTGGATGCACTCGCGCCGATTCGTGGGATGGATTCGGCAAGGGTCACTGACCGCGTGCTAAACCAGCTCTTGACCGAACTGGACGGACTACAATCGCTCAAGGATGTGATCGTGGTTGCTGCAACCAATCGCCCGGACATCGTCGATCCTGCGCTCATCAGGTCAGGGAGGTTTGACCGGCTCGTGTATGCCGGAGTGCCATCGAAGTCCGGAAGAGAGGCTATCCTGCGAATCCACACCAAAGAGATGCCGCTAATGAATGTGGATCTCGCTGAACTCGCTGATATAACCGAGGGTTATGTCGGCTCCGATCTCGAATCGCTCTGCAGGGAGTCTGCTATGCTTGCAATGCGTGAGGATCTCGATAAGATCGAGATGCGGCATTTCGAAGAGGCGATACAGAAGATAAGACCGACTGTAAGCTCTGATCTCACGGATCATTACCAGCGGGTGCAGGAGATGTTCAAAGGCGGAGTGTCTGCAAAGGAGCCGAGTTCGTACGTCGGATACCGATAATATAGCGGAGATCGTTTAGATTGGTGGGTTAAAAATCCATCAATCCAAACACAACTCCATATTTATCTTCCAAAAGCTTAGTGATGGTGCTAAATATACGATCTGCCTTTTATAAGCCCCTGCCGCATCGTCCATAGTATACTCTCTCGACGGAATCCACATCGATCTACTTGGATCTATGAATAATGGATGCCTTGACCTCGTCCCCTG
Source organism: Methanobacteriota archaeon (assembly GCA_034658575.1). Classification (GTDB taxonomy): domain Archaea; phylum Halobacteriota; class Methanosarcinia; order Methanosarcinales; family Methanogasteraceae; genus Methanogaster_A. Next base: position 121 of record JAYEFK010000106.1, on the reverse strand, counting down.
CTGTTCAAGGAACTTCGCATCTCTCACGATTTTGACAGGCATCTCTCTAAATATATCTGCAAACCGATCGGAAACCCGGTGGTCATCGGTGATGATCCGACCTGCCAGTGCGAGACACGAT
>JAYEFK010000105.1:0-7741 GCA_034658575.1 Methanobacteriota archaeon | reverse complement strand
ATCACGTCTGCTTCCGGAACTGAGAAACGCACATCAGTCGTCAGGTAATCCGGCATCTGTTCGAATGCCCGGTCCAGGTTTCCTGCATAATCGGTCATTGAACCAGTTCCTGCCCCTTATCGATCACGATGCTGATTGGCGTTGGCAGTTTATACCCTGCACGCCTCATCGACTCCTTTGCGTGCTGGAACTGCTGTGGTCGCACCGATACCGTAAAGACGCGCTGCCCTGCATGTACCCGTGCGGCAGTCCCGACCAGTTTCCCAAACGCATGTCGCATCCCGCTGGAAACACGGTCAGCGCCTGCACCGGTCGCCTGTTTGTTCTCCCGGAGCACCTGATGCGGGTATACGCGCAGTTTTATATGGAAATTCGCACGTCCGGCTACAGTGAGCAGATAGCGGTTTGCGGTGATCCGTGCAGCTTCAAGCGCGTTGTGCCTGACCTGACACTGTTCCTTTGCGATCAAAGATATGGAAACTGGAAACTCTTCTGTGAGGTTGCCCATGTCATAACTTACGATGTGGCTCCCTGGGACGCCACCCATATACTCGCGGCGGGTGTATGGACGCTTAAATCGGCGGTACATTTTCGCGGGTTTGGTTACCATTTATATGCTCCTTTTTCTCTATACATAGCGGTTTTGTGGTTATAAATGTTGGGATTGCCGGAAGCGTGATCGCTCTTAAGTAAAGCACAACCAACCCCCATCCATCCTATCCACTCTATCTACCAATAATCAGTTTTGCAAGCGTCACAGGAGACCTGCGGGCGCACCACCTGTTAAATTCGGTGTATGTCCTATCACCTCTCACGGTTCTCATATATCTCATAAACAACCTTTTGTCCCGCCATAATGCTTTTAAAAATATGTTTCGATGACCATAAGCAAAGTTTGCAAACTTCAGTGCAGATTTTAGATCGTAATTAAACTCCTTTTCACACCTCACCACATATTCCTGCAAGAATCTTTCAGAGAAATCGTCGCTCTTGACAGCACCTGCCGCGACGTCTGCTGCTATCTCGCCACTCTTCACAGCATAATAGATCCCCTCACCAAGAAACGGATCGACAAAACCAGCAGCATCGCCTGCCAAGAGCACACGGTCGCCATGTGTTCTCCGCGGGTATCCGCCAGCAGGAATTCTATAGTTGTTTATTCCACTTATCCTTCCTTCGATATCGATATTCTTCTGGACCGAGACGTCCCTGACAAACCTGCTGAACGATCCCTTCAGGTCACTCACTCGTGGGGCAAATTCGCCGATGCCTATCGAGATGCTATCCCGCTTCGGAAATATCCATCCGTAACCCCGGTCTTCGATAAAATAAAATTCAACTAATCTGTCGCCGACACACTCCTCGACCACAGTTTCCCCAAGTTCGACCTCTGCTTCCAGACATATACCGATATCATCACCCCAGCGCGTTCGGATGCCGGATCTTTTCGCCACCGTGCTGTTCACCCCGTCAGATCCGATGATCATCCTTGAACGGTACCGGTTTTTGGATGTCACCACTTCCACACAGTCTCCGTTGAAAAGAACATCTTTAACTGCCTCGCCATCCTGAACCACTGCGCCTGCATCCTCTGCCCTGTTGGCAAGCCAGTGATCAAGATTCTCCCGCCGCGTCATCACCGCGACCCGGGTCTCAAGCATCCCTGCGAAGTTCCGGTAATCCGGGAGAAAGATGCGTGCACCGAATGCTTCGCGCTCGATCAGTTCCTTATCGATCCCGCCGATGACATCCAGCGCTTTCTGTGAGACTCCGCCGCCGCATATCTTGCTTCTTGGATATACTGCCTTCTCAAGCATCAGCACATCAAGTCCGCCTATCGCAGCCCTCTCTGCGGCAATCGAACCTGCTGGACCGCCGCCAGCGATGATCACGTCGTACATGCCCCTCTGCATATCATCCCGCCGCGGCAAGTTCCTCGAAGTATCTTCCGACCAGATCGGCGTCAGCAATTCGCTCCTGTGATGTTCCGGAACCAGCCGCCTCTACCGGAAATGTGGGGGACTCTGTAAACTCCTGAGCCGCTGTTTCCGATACTTCGCGGATCGAAAACTCAGATCCGATGCCGGTGTACATCGTGAGGTCAAGGTTCGTGCCCTCGATGGACGCAACCGATGGTTCGCCATAGATGTCGTCGCTGCTGCCCGTGCCTGCTCCCTCGATTGTATCGCCACCGCCACCGGTGCCGACATTGCCTTCACCCTCGCCAAACACAGGCAGTTTTACACCATCGACAGATTCGACCACAGAAAAATTCGCAACCGCAAGCGATACGATAAAGAACGCAAGCAGGATAATCAGAACAACTCTCGATGTGATCCGTTTCCGGTTCAAAAACGACGAATATGCGATCTCATCCATCTCTGCTGTGACCATCTCTGCCAGATCATCGACCACCACATTCTCAAGTCCCTGATTGTCATACGCGGTTCTCAAGGGCTCATCCAGTTCGGGATATGCGGCACCTACGGATGCGCAGACGCCATCGCGCCTTCTGCGTGTAAACATTGCAAGCAGGATCGAGATCGGTGCCATAGCCGCAATGGCAAGCAGGACCGCGCATACCGCAGGTGCTGCAATCTCCATGCCGATCTCCGAGAACGTGATGATATCGACATCTGCCATCTCTGCGCAGATATGGTGGACACCTGTGAAGATGACAAGAGCGTACGACACCATAAAGACGAGAATCACATCAAGCAGCGCATAATATCGCCCCAGTTTACCAGAGAAACCGCCGAGTTCGGACAGCATCCCAGTGAATCGGTACATGCTGGATTCTCCCCTCACATTCATATTAACTGCTTCGCTTGCGTGCGGCAAGTTCGATCGCCCTAACGATGCTGCTCGTCGGATTGATCGTTGCCACCGGGATGCGTAATATCTTCTCGACAGTCGGGCTTACGATCGGTGCGCATACGAGCGCTGATGCGCCGTCACGCTCGGCACGAACCGCTGCTATGATAGCATCCTCCATCGTGGAGGCAGCATACTCCCGCACGACCACGGACTCTCCCTCGATTAATATCTGCCTCTCTGTGATGCTGTCGAGTACCGGACGCGCAGCAATGACCGCGATGAAGTTCTTCTCGGTCCCTTCGAGTTTTCGTACCGTCTTTACGATCTGGCGAATCGTCTTCACATTCGGCTCGCGGCGCCCTCCGAGTATCTTGTACATCGTGCTGTGCGGAATCGAGGCGCATTCGCTGAACTCGAGAACGGTCATACCAAGTTCCTCCTTTATCGCCCTCGAAAGCACGCTCCGAAACCGCTCATCCGATTCGAATACGGAAAGGATCACCCCCTCTGCTAACGCCCCTGGCGTCGACGCTTGCGTTATCATACAATAATATAATGTTCCAAGCGTTCATATATCTTCACATGACCGAGTACAAACAGTGCATCATCATCCGGGAGGATCTGAAACTCTCACGCGGGAAACTTGCGGTGCAGGTCGCACATGCTGCAGTATCCGCGGCAGAGCAAGCAGATTCGAGCGACCGCAGGGCATGGAAAGAGGGCGGGCAGAAGAAGATCGTGCTGCAGGTGAAGGATCTCCCAGAGATGTACGAGCTGAAGATGGACGCGGAAGCAGCAGGGCTTCCGGCATCGCTGATCACTGATGCGGGTCTAACCGAGATACCGCCCGGCACGGTCACTGCACTTGGCATAGGACCCGGCAAGTCCGATAAACTGGACGCGGTCACAGGAGAACTGCGGCTGGTGTAGGTGTTCGGGTCACCAAACTACGTGCGGCTCCTCCGATTTATTGAGCAAAGAGCGCATGCCAGCGCCACAATCGCAAACACACCTGCCGCGCCGATGAACGGAACATACACACCCTTTGGCCGCCTATCCTCCATAGTCCAGTGCCTGATATCGTCTTCGCCATAAATCATGAAAACCTCGTCGAATTCCCCACCCTTAAACTCGATAAACCATATCTCATGATTATGGTCTATTCGGATTCTGGTGTGGTTCACCTCTCCGACCACAATATCGAGTTCTTCGGCTTTCTCTCGCGCCAGTTCGGTGGCATCCGCCTTCGAGCACACCGGACCCGAGAGCAACATGCCTGGTTGTTCGAACTGCGCATACTATCCTGAACCTGTTCTCGCTTGCGTCCACGTCTTCGAGCATCAGTATCGCGGTCTCGTTCAGGGCAAAGGACGCCGCATCCTCGACCCAAGAGTTCGTGCCACCCTCTGTTCTCACGGTTATCGCTTTCGCAGGTAGCGGGCTATCCAACCACTCACCCACCTCGATTGTCACAACTCTGTGATTGTAGAATGACTGGATGTCCGTCACCGTTCCTACCACGATCCGGTCGGCTCTCGGTACCTGATACGATATCTCGCCTGCCTCCACAATCAACAGGGCTGCTGCGGTATTTACTGATGTGATGATCAGCAGCAGTGCAAGCAGTGTGGATGCGTGTTTCACTGGGATCGACGCCCCCTCGCACACACAACCACCACCAGCCCCACAATCGCAGCAAACGCCGTGAACGCGGGCACTGTGTGAGCAGGCGTGCGATCCGGTGCAGGCGCGTGCGTCGTCGATTCCGTGGGGACTGATGACGCGAGTCCCCCAGGAAGTTCGGTGACCGAAAATCCGCCGCAGTCGGCAAGTTTCAGCAATTGTACCGGGTTCTCCGTTTCATTATACACAATCCACACCCCACCCTCGTAAACGATCCTTGAATTAAAGCCAGCGGTTCCCTGATGTGCAACCTTGCATATCCCATAAATGTCTCGCTCTGTCAGGTCTTCGATGACTCCGTTTTTACTCAGTCAGTCCAGTTCCACCAGCAACGCAGTCACACAGTCAAAACCGCTCGTGTCAATTGCCGGTTCAAGATCGTCCCATTCACGGGTTCGTTGTTCCCAGTTGCTTGTCTCCGAGAGTGCTTCCTCACAATCATCAAAGAAGCCTATCTCAACCAGAAACTCCGCGATCTCATCTCCAGCACCCCTGCCACAGACTGCCTCGCACTCGTCGGGCGAATCAAACGGCATTCCTGCGGGCGTTACGCAGCCGCTCAGGCAGGTGCAGCCGTGTCGTTTATCATAAAAATAGCCAACCTCCTGCTCGCATCTTCCAAGAACGTCCATACTTGGAGGCTGCCAGTTGCACCGCACATCGTCAGCCACGTTCCGCACCTCAAGCGTCTTGGCGTTCTCGATCGCTATGGATGCGTTGGTAGTCCGTGTGATCTCCCCTCTCAATACCTTCTCTTGGTACTGTTCCTTCATCCCTTTCCGCTCCTCCGGGCTCAGATTCCAACCCTCGTCATCCAGATAGGCAGGGTATTCCGGATCAGAGTTTATGTTGATCCTGATGTTGTCCTTCTCAAGCGTGCATGCGCCCTTACGTTCGCACTCTATCATTGTCCAGCCATACTCTGATGAGGCATTGAGGTCAATGTCCGCGATGCTTCTGTTCCCTGCAAGTTCGATCTCAACGATCGGCATGCTTTTGTGTACTTCTTTTGTTGGAACTTGTACCCTGACTGAAAGATACTTATCGTCGGTCCATCCGCCGTTTGTCAGGATATTATCTTCCAAAAGAATCACCGCAACATCCGGATTGTGGTGCGAGCGGTAGATGATTCGATCGAGTTCGGTTCGCGTTTCAACCAGTTCGGAATCGATGAATGTAACGTTCCAGCACATAGCCACAGACCCCACAACCCCGCTCGAATTGAGGGTTGTGATGTTCTTGCAACTGGACTCTATCTGCAGCCCCATCGTGGCAGGAAGGTCTTCAGGAGAGCCTACAGGAATTTTCTTCGTTTTGATGATGGCGTCATCGGATTCGATCATTCCGGACAGATTGTAGGAAAGCCCGGGCTTGTTCAACAGAACCTCGGTTGCAAACGAATCTGTCGAGTTTGCATGCGCTGGTGCCGTGTTTGACAGAATCAGAACGCTAAGAATAGTTAATACGCCGAATCCATACGCTGTTCTATTTTTCATCATAATCCTCCCTTGTTTATCGATTAAATATCCAGCTACGGCACCGATTAGCGTCCCAAAAATTGCCGATAAGAGCAAGCCGCAATAAAACCCAATGGAGTGCAAGGAGGGTGTTGGCGGGATGGCACTCACAACTTTCTCGCCACCATATAGCAACAGAAGGGGCATATATGAAATCAGCAAACCCGACGCCGCTCCAATTATCGCACCGATTTTCCATTTTTCCATAATCGCCCCGTTGTAGCCACTCGATTCACCCGAACTCGTACACCACGGTCACCTGCGCCGAAACCGTCACATCACCAGGCTGAATCTGCGGACCCGCACCCATCTTCATTGGAGTCGCCATCATCTCTGCTTCAGGAATCGCCATCATCCCTCCGCCTTTGTAGCCAGTATCATAGTCCATGTACATCCTGTACGGCGAAAACTGCGATCCCGTGGTCGATATCTCAATCGGTCCCATGATCGTAACACCCATCGCATCCGCAACAGACGCTGCGTCAGCCGATGCTCGGCGGGCGGCATCTGCAATAGCCTCGTCCTTGAGATTAGCCTGCCGCTCGTCGCTCACCGTGAATGTCACGTCATCGATCTCGTTTGCTCCACTCCCAAGTGCGGCACCGATCACATCTCCGACCTTCTCGATGTCCGTGACCGTTACGGTCAGTGAGTTTCGCACCTGAAAGCCTATCAGGCTCTCTTCATCATCCCGCCAGTTGTATCTGGGTCGTACCCGATAACCGGATGTCACGGCATCGTCCTCCGGTATTCCGAGTTCGTAGAGCGCAGCCAGGCACGCATCCATCTTTTTGGCGTTCTCATCGCTTGCGTCCTTCACATCCTCTGCCTGCGTCACCACAGAAAGCCTGAGCACAGCCTCATCAGGGGTTGTGTCAACGGTTCCGTGTCCGGATACTGTGATCACCTTCTTCTGCTGAATCGTTGGCGCATCCGAGCTTCCACCCCAGAATCCAGCCGAGGCGAGTCCGATCACGAGTCCTGCGAGCAGGAATGCGGTTATCCATTTTGTTCTGTTGTTCATGTTTGTGTCCTCCTTTTTGTTATTTGTGGAACTGTGCAGTTCCCGTCAAGCGTTTAATTGAGTATCTATTAAGTTTTACTTAAACTACGAAACGATCTGCAGTTATCTTCGGATTTTAACTGCGTCGCCGCCACCTCTGCACGACCGCCAGCAGCCCCAGCACCACGATCGCTGCAAACGCTGTGAATGCCGGTATCGCGTAAGTAAACGCATGATCTGATACGGGCGTCTCCGAAACAGGCGATGAACCCACAAACGAAATCTCCATCACGCTCTTCTCCTCTCCGAGAAAGACCGCCTCGAGATCATACACGTACTCGGTGTCGCCCACCCTGTATGCAAAAGAAGGATGCGTCCGGTTTATGACCTTCCCGGATTTCTCATGCCCGCTTCGTTCGATCTCAATCCAGACCGCCTCGCCGCCCAGGTCGATCTGTTTCAGGAGCAGTTCCGCACCTCCGGAGAGTTCCACAGGCTTGCCCAGTCCTACCATCACGTACTCGGATCGGTCTGGTATGGATGCCGCATCGATCTCGGAGATTTTGACCGGCGAGAACTCCACGAATTTCCATTTCCCCTCTGCAACAGGCGTGTGTGTGAGCAATCTTCTTTCCCCGGTAAACACCCGATGCACCTCGCAGCAGTGGAGCATTTCGGAATCCTCATACGTGAAACATTCGCCTTCCTTCAGGATATGGCT
>JAYEFK010000104.1:0-1703 GCA_034658575.1 Methanobacteriota archaeon | reverse complement strand
GTTGATTCTACCATAACACATCGTCGGATGCGCTATGTCTTTACGCTTGAAATTTCACAACTGTACGCGATGTGTTGAGCCTATCGAGCACTTGAAAAAGTGTACGCGATGTGTTGAGCCTTTCCAGATACGAATAATAGTCGTTCGAGATTGTCATGGTTTGTGATGTGTGGGCATGGTGCATGGGGGTGGTGTGTATGGCTGATGTTCCGGCGGGAACATGGGTTGGTGTCGGGCGCCACATAATTTCCGATCGAGATATTCCGATCAACTATTTTGATTTGACTTTATTGCATTTAAGCCCGAAATGTATTTATACCGGTTTCGTAAACGCTATAGTACGCTCATGCTGTGATGATGGTACACAACCACAACCGAAGGACTCATAATGAAAAGAACCGCAATATTCATGGTTGCAATTCTGTTTTGCAGCGCAATCGCACTCGGATGCATCGAAGAGGCACAGGAACCTGCTACAACGACTGATGGAACCTCCGGGGAACTTACGCACCCGGTGACCGAAGAACCACGTTCACTCCTTGTTTACTGCGGTGCAGGGATGAGAAAGCCGATGGATGAGATCGGATCGCTCTTCGAGGAAGAACACGGCGTTTCTGTAAACTACAACTATGCAGGCTCAAACACGCTCCTCTCCCAGATGGAACTGACGCAGAAGGGAGATATCTACATACCCGGAGCGACATACTACTTCGATCTTGCAAGGGAGAAAGGACTCACCGATTATGAGCAGCATGTCGCATACCATGTGCCGGTAATAGCGGTACCGAAAGGAAATCCCGCAGGTATAACGTCCCTCAATGATCTTGCAGAACCTGGAGTTAAGGTCATACTCGGGGACCCGAAGGCAGCAGCGATCGGAAAACTTGCGAATGCGATACTCGATAAGAACGGGCTCTATGATGCTGTGGATGCGAACGTAATCGCCCGCGGCGCGACCGTGAACGAACTGATTGTCTACACGTCCATGAAACAGGCGGACGCATCGATAATCTGGGCGGATCTGGTCGCGAACAGTGAGAAGATGGGGATTGTGGAGATCCCCCGCGAACAGAACATCATAAAGATCATCCCGATCGGAACGCTGACGTTTTCCGGACAGAAGGACACTGCAAAGAAGTTTGTGGATTTTGTTGAGTCTCCCGCGGGAAAAGTGATCTTTGAGAGACATGGTTTTATAGCATATCCGAACGAGAAATACGAGGGCGAGCAGCAATGACCAATATAACACACACCCCTATCGGAGTCATACATTCGCGATTCACCGACCCGGGTGATACGCCAATTCAGGGTATCTTTGCAGACGGGGCAAGAGGCGAGGTGGAGGTATTCCCGGAATATGCTGATGGGCTTAAGGATATCGATGGGTTCTCCCACCTGATCCTCCTCTATCATTTTCATCTTGCGAACGGTTATTCCTTGATCTCAAAACCATTTATAGGGGACAAAGAGAAAGGAATCTTCTCGATACGGCATCCGAATCGACCGAATCCTATCGGAATCTCTATTGTTAGACTGGATGCAGTTGTATGGAATGTACTTAAGATTAGCGAGGTTGACATCCTCGATGGAACTCCACTTCTGGATATCAAGCCTTTCGTACATCAGTTCGATCAAAGAGCCGATATACAGAGTGGATGGGTGGACGACCAGCACATCGACGAGGTTAAGGACAAGACTCCGCG
>JAYEFK010000103.1:0-7955 GCA_034658575.1 Methanobacteriota archaeon | reverse complement strand
ATTCCTGTGGAGGAAAGGGGCGGACAGAAGTACGAGTGGCATCAGGGACACATCTGCCACACCCAGAGGTGGGCTGTAGATGCTAACAACGATTTTTTCACAAAAAATCGAGTAAAAACTGCCCTCCGGGTGGGGCTTGTAGCAAAGCGGTATAAACTCTAAAGCTTCTTATGGCGATAGCCTTAAGAGCAAAAGGAGATTCAAAATGCAAGTTCACATCATTAGCACACTTACTTACAGAGGATTTCCTGAAAGAATGTTTCAGGGAGATTAAACTAGGTAAATCTCCCGGTATCGACGGAGTAACAGTAGGAAAATACGCGAAGAATCTGGATGAGAATATCGCAAAACTGGTAAGAAGGCTTAAAGCAAAGCAGTACAAGCCTCAACCGGTCTTGCGCGCCTACATCCCGAAGCCAAACGGTGATAAAAGACCTCTCGGAATCCCCGCCGTCGAGGACAAGATTGTCCAGATGGCACTGAAAGATTCTCGAATCTATCTTTGAGCAGGACTTTATAGACACATCGTACGGTTTCCGCCCGAATCGCAGCTGCCACGATGCTTCTGTTGAAGTTGAACAAAATCATAATGAATGGTCTTGTCAACTTCGTAGTAGACATGGACATCTCGAAGTTCTTTGACACAGTGGATCACAAGAAATTGATGGAATGTCTGGAAAAGAGGATCGTGGACACGTCGCTTTTGCAGTTGATTGGTCGTTTCCTCAAGTCTGGCATAATGGAGGATGGAATATACTTTGAGACGGAAATGGGAACGCCGCAAGGCGGCATACTGAGCCCTGTGCTCGCCAATGTATACCTTCACTATGCGCTCGACAAGTGGTTTGTAGACGTGGTTAAGCAACAGCTACCCAGGTTTTGCACAGCTTATACGATATGCGGATGATTTTGTCGTTTGCTTCGAGAAGGAAGTTGAAGCCAGAGCATTTGGGGATGATCTCAGAAGGCGAATGGGCGAGTTCGGACTTACGGTTTCCGAAGAAAAGAGTAAGACTATCAAGTTCGGACGGCGTGCATGCACAAAGGCGAGGCGATAAGGTGGGAAATGTGAAACCTTTGATTTTCTGGGGTTTACACATTTCTGCGATCTATCTCGCAAAGGCAAATTCAAGCTTGGGCGGAAGACATCACGCAAGAAGTTCAGACAGAAGATAGCGGAGATGAATATATGGCTGAAGCGTATCCGAAATCTTGCCCAACTGAAGATATGGTGGAAGGTTCTGGGGATAAAGTTACTTGGACATTTTCGTTACTACGGAATGAGCGGTAACATACGGTCGCTACAGAACTTCTACCATCAGGTTGTGAGACTCGCCTTTAAATGGATTAATCGCCGCAGCCAGAGGAAAAGCTACAACTGGGCTCAGTTTAGTCGTTTCATCCTATTTAATCCACTCCCGAAACCGAAGATATATCACTCGCTGTATAACATGATTCCATAGAGGATGTGCTTGAAGAGCCGGATGAGGGAAATCTTCAAGTCCGGTTCTGTGAGGGGGTGCATAGCAGCCTCGGGGCTATTACCCCGTTAAGAGGTGGCTATGTGCCCTACTTGACAGTTTTAAGACCGATCCGATCCTCTGCGTTATCCGCGTACTCTGCGGTAAAACTTAAGGAGTATAGTGATTTCACTGGATTTTTAGACAGTGCCGTTCAAGTCGTGTATCTGCCACAACAAGTCCGAACATCCGGGAAATCCCGGAACTTTGATCCGTCACCACAGAATGCGACAGCCCCGTTTAGTCCAAAACTATATCTAAAAGCAGCAAGAATAAAGATCGAAGATCACAGATAATTCAGGTGTATCACGATGTCAACAAAACGAATAATCCCATGTCTCGATACGACATTTGACGAGAGCGGCAAAGCTGTGGTCGTTAAGGGAATCGAGTTTGAGAGCCTGCGATATGCAGGCGACCCGGTAGAACTTGCCAGACGGTACGTAGAGCAGAAAGCCGATGAACTGGTCTTTCTGGATATCTCAGCCTCGACCGATGACAGAGCCACGATGACCGACGTGATCAGGAGGGTCGCAGACGTTGTCACGATCCCGTTCTGCGTCGGCGGCGGAATTGCGAGCTTCTCAGACTTCGAGCGTGTGCTTGGTGCGGGCGCAGACAAGGTCGGGATCAACACCGCAGCAGTCAAGAACCCGGAACTGATCAAGGAAGTCGCAGGCGCGTTCGGGTCTGACAGAATCGTCGTTGCGATCGACTGCAAGCGCAGGTTCGAGGAGGGTAATGGAAAGACGGTAGTCGAGCTCGAAGACGGACGCAGCGCATGGTACGATGTCGTCATATACGGCGGCAAAGAACTGACCGGGATCGACGCCATCAAGTGGGCGCAGAAGATGCAGGACTTTGGTGCTGGTGAGATACTGCTCACGAGCAAGGATCGGGACGGGACAAAGGACGGCTACGACATTCCTGTGACGAAAGCGATCTCAGAAGCCGTGGATATCCCTGTGATCGCATCAGGCGGCGTCGGGACGATGGATCACATCTATGACGCGTTTGTGTGCGGTGCTGATGCGTGTCTTGCAGCGAGCATATTCCACTACGAGACCTATACTGTGGGCGAGATCAAGGAGTATCTGAGAGGACGCGGGATGGGGTGAAAGCCCCCCATTCATCCGGTCTCTTCCACGGGCTCGGGTATCTGCGCCACCACCCCATGTCTATGATTTACCATAGACTGTCTTTCTCAACTTAATTCGGTAGATTATAATTATTTTATCCTTCTGATCAATCTCATAAAGCATCCGGTACTTTCCGTCTCTGATCCTATACCGGTTTCCCCCTCCTCTCAACTTCGCAACACCCTTTGGAAATGGGTTGTTTCTCAGCCTCTGAATCTTTTCATCGATTCTGATGTACGTCTTATCGTCAAGAGCACCGAGATCCTTCTCTGCGCTCTTCTTGATCCTGATCTCATACATCTTGCTTCAACCTGCGCCTTCGATATCCCCCATAATCCGTCGTTTCTTCGGTTTTCAGCAATTCAAAATCCATAGCGTCTTCATAATCTTCCAACACCCCCATCACTGCCTCAAATGTCGGGATATCCATAATCACTCCCGTTTTCTCGTTATTTTGGTAGACATACTGTAAATTCTCTTCTTTTATCTTGAGCATCTTCACCCTCCTTATCTACTTTTATAAGTTATTCAGCAACACCTCATTTAAGGATTGTGACTTTTTGCTTCTCCTGTTGTTTGCCTGCCGCCCTCGCACACCAGATCTTCACACCACCTCAAACTCCGAATAGTCCATCACCGTAGCGACCGGTTCGACCGCGACTGCAATTCCCACCTCCTGGATGGCTGCGATGGAGTTCAGTCCGGCGGATACCGAGATTCCTGTCATGCCCGCAGCAACAGGCGCACCGAGAACCGGACTGTGAGGGTTCCCGATCTTAACGCAATCGATGATGCCTGCCGCAACTACTCGATCCAGGATCTTTGACGCTCCGTCCCTGGCTAAATCCGGGACTGCCCGCACATTTGCAAGCAGAACCCCATCTCCGGTCTCGACTATATCCAGAACCGAGGTCGCCTTCCATGAGATAAATATCTTCATCGGGTCGATGGTTGTGCCCGAATAAGCAATCAGATCGGTATAGTACGACGCCTGATTTTTATCGAACCGCAACATGCCGCCATAGTCGATGTTGACCGGAATGCCATGTTTCAGAAGAATCCCCTCACACGTTACACTGCAAATCGTTGCAATCCCCACCTGACCCTCTGGAACCACGACCGGATGATCGGATGCACCTTCTTCGATTATCTTAATCCGGCAGCTCATCTCGTGCTCTGACAGATACCGCAGAATCTGAAGTGCGTCATCGAGATCCTCATTTTTTATAGTGGTTATGTTTGCAATTACCAGTCCACGCTCTTTTTCGAGGTCAAAACCGGTCTGGTAGATCATCTCCTCAATTCGGGCGTGCATAAACCCGATACGATCATGGACCAATGCCTCTTCGAGCTCCCTTCTGCCGCGCTCGGTAATCGTCCTGCCGGCATATCCCTGCCCCTCGGTTAAGCCCCGCTCGTCAAGGATGCGCAGGTGGTACCGCACGCCGCGCTCTCCAAGGGAGTAGCCCTGCTCCATGAGGGTGTCTGGGATGGCTCGAGTACCAACAGCACCCTCATGGCGTTTATCACGCGTAGGATCGCAATCAGTTTCCGCTGGATATGTGGGTCGTCAGGGCTTGTCATGATATCCGGGTTCTACGATTTAGGTGTGTGTACGGGTGCCGCGGAAACGAAAAAACAACGGCAACTTGTGAAATCCTCCGGTCAACTCGAAGAAGGGTATTATACCCACCCGCGAGCCTCCATCGCCTCAACGACACGCTCGGTAGCGACCACGTAAGCAGAACGCCGCATGTTTACGTTGTACTTCTTGGAATCCCGGAGTGTAGCGTGATACGCAGTGGTCATCTTCTCGTCCAGACGTTCGTGAACCTCCTCTTCGGTCCAGCAGTACCGGTTGAAGTTCTGCACCATCTCGAAGTATGAGACCGTCACCCCGCCGGCATTGCACAGGAAATCCGGTATCACATGAACACCGTTCGCATACAGGATATCATCCGCCTCCGGTGTGGTCGGACCGTTGGCAGCCTCGGCGACGATCTTTGCCCTGATCTTTGCAGCGTTCTCCCCGGTTATCACGTGCTCAAGAGCAGCGGGAACAAGGATATCCACATCGAGTTCAAGGAGGTCCTCATTTGTTATGGGCTCCGAACCCGGGAAGTTGATGACCGAACCTGTCTGTGCCTTGTGCTTGTAGACCGCCTGTGAATCAAGACCTGCAGGGTTGTATATGCCGCCCTTGCTGTCGCTGACCGCCACAATCGTTGAGCCAAAGAGGGTCTCTCCGAGCAGTGCTGCATGGTATCCTGCATTCCCATAGCCCTGTACCGCAACAGTTGCGCCTTTCAGGTCAATACCGAATTCCTTTGCAGCTTCACGCACGCAGTACCAGCCGCCGCGGGCTGTTGCGTCGGTACGCCCAACAGAGCCGCCGATACACATCGGTTTTCCTGTGATGACGCCGAACTGGTTCTTTCCTGCAATCTTCGAGTACTCATCCATCATCCAGGACATGATCTGGGGCGTGGTGTACACATCAGGAGCCGGGATGTCCTGATCCGGTCCGATGAACTGAAAGACCTTGTCGATGTACGTCCTGCTCAGGCGTTCCAGCTCACCCTGTGACATCTCCTTTGGGTTGCAGATGATGCCGCCCTTTCCCCCACCAAGTGGTATATCAACGAGAGCACATTTCCATGTCATCCATGCAGCAAGTGCACGGACGGTATCGATCGTTTCATCCGGGTGGAACCGGATTCCGCCCTTTGTCGGACCTTTCACATCGTTGTACTGTACACGGAATCCTTGGAATACCTTGATAGAGCCATCATCCATACGGACCGGGAGTGATACGTGCAGTTCACGCATCGGGGTTCTGAGAATCGCATGAGTGCCAGGGTCCAGATGGAGAATATCTGCGCAGATATCCAGTTGTTTCTGGGACATTTCGAATGGATTGAGTTTTGCCATTTACGTTCACCAGACATAGGTTGGCGGTAGGTGGTTTAAAAGTATCGACAGAGGTTTGAATTGATTGCGATCTCAAGAATCCGGGCGGATAAGGGATACTCGTTTCTGACACACACGTAGCCCTCATAAGATCTGATCGCAAAAGCACCGATGATTATGCCCCCGAAGGGACCTGCTTGAGATGATGTATTCTCTCACACCCCTCCCACCCAACTGCAATCTTTATATCCTGAGACCCCTTTTTTATAGTTATGACCGAGACCGCGGAAGTAGAAGTACCGACAGAGGCACCATCGAGACCACTCGACCGGATCGATTCCAGTACTGCTGATCTGATGAACACGATGACATCGCTGCACGACCAGATCGCCACGCTCCGGATGCAGAACAGCGAGTATCAGGCACGGTTGCTCGATCTGATGGTTGCAAACGAAAGTCTGCAGAAACAGGTAGTAGCCCTCAATCAACGAATCGAGGACTCCACAAAGCCGCCGCTTTTCATCGCAAGCGTTCTCGAGGTGCGGGACAGGGAGGCACTCATCAGGCAGCACGGGAACAATCAGGAGTTGCTTGTCGAGTATGATGAGAAACTGGAGGTCGGGATGCGTGTTGCCGTGAATAACGACCTGCAGATAATACGTGTCCTATCAGGCACGATTGACGAGCGTGCACTGATCATGGAGGTGATCGATGACCCGGACGCCGAATACGAAAAGATCGGCGGGCTCGATAGCCAGATTCAGGAGGTTAAGGAGACTGTGGAACTGCCGCTAACGTCACCGAAACTCTTCGATGCAGTCGGGGTTGAGCCGCCGCGCGGCGTGCTCCTGTACGGGCAGCCCGGCACAGGAAAGACCCTGCTTGCAAAGGCGGTGGCGCACCATGCCGATGCCACCTTCATCAAGATGTCAGGGTCAGAACTGGTTCACAAGTTCATCGGCGAGGGCGCCCGTCTCGTCAGGGATGTCTTCCAGCTTGCGCGGGAGAAGGCGCCGACCATCCTCTTCGTCGATGAGATCGATGCAGTCGGCGGACGTCGCACGCACGATGGGACTGTGGGTTCGGCAGAAGTGAACCGCACCATGACCCAGATCCTGACAGAACTGGACGGCTTTGGGGAGCGGGGCGATGTGCGAGTGATGGCGGCAACCAACCGGATCGATCTGCTGGATCCTGCATTGCTGCGCCCGGGCAGGTTTGACCGGGTGATAGAGATTCCAGCGCCAGACGAAGCCGGACGGCTCCAGATTCTTTCAATCCACACGAAGAGCATGTCGCTTGCCAGTGATGTCGATCTTGCGACCATTACCAGGGAAACCGATGATGCAACCGGTGCGGACCTAAAGATCGTCGTCACAGAAGCCGGTATGAATGCGATACGTGAAAAGCGGCAGGAGGTCTCGATGGATGATTTCAGGTATGCTCTTGATAAGTTGATGAAAGAGGACGAGAGCGAGCCGCACGGGATGTTTGTGTGACTCTTTACTTTTTCTACGGAAGGTCGAGAAATGCCGATCCGCCGCGATTTATCTGATGGTCATCTCCTGCTCTCCGGTCTGATAGTCTAATTGGGATGCATGCAGCATTTCATATCGTCGCAATTCCGGATCTTTCGACAGTGAGCGTACAGATCGTCCGGCAGATGGGGGGGGCACATAGACCGCCTGAGAGAAACTCGTGCTGGACGTATCTGATAGTATGCTTGAGGTTCCGGACGCATCCGGCATATCACGATAGTTCACGCCTGACACAGATAAGATCAGTTTTACGGGAGGAGAGCGATCCATCTTCCATATATTGAGGATGTGGTGCAGGAGGTGTAAGAGAAGTATGCAGAGATTGGTGTCGGGATTGCGACCAGTGGTTTCCGTATGCAAAAGACGCTCTGGCGGGTGATCGATATAGCCACATCGATCTCTTTTGAGATCAAGGCTTATGATGGCGATGTGCACCGGATGCTGACGGGTGCACCATCCACGCCAGTGCTCATGAATGCGGAGGTACTTGCAACGAGAGCCAGAGAGTGCATCCGTGCATTCAGAACAGTGGTGATACCGGGCATAACCGAGCGTCAGGTGTAAAGATAGCAGAATTCATCGCAGAGATCGATCATCAACCACACTCGATAATTTTAAGTGTTTTCATCAACCATACTTTACGAAATGGACGAAAATGCAAGAATCGCTCTGGAACGACAGAACCCGTGGTGGTTCGGGAAAGAATTCGAGACCGGAATTAACAGGTTGCAATCACACCCCCGGCTCGGGAAATACATGGAAGCCGGAGAGATACTCCTGCTTGTTGGTGCCAGGAGGACCGGGAAATCGACACTGGTCTACCAGATAATAAAAGACCTGCTAAAGAG
>JAYEFK010000102.1:0-8032 GCA_034658575.1 Methanobacteriota archaeon | reverse complement strand
AAGGTCGGGGTCGTGATGACCGGCGAACTTGCTGACTGCTTCGAGAGTAAGGGGCAGGGAATCGCATCCATCTCTGATGCGGTCGAGCATGCATTTCCGGAGAGTAAGATATATTATCTTAACAATAAATGCGAATTCACTGACGGCTATGATTCCAGTCTTGCCGCGGCAAACTGGGCAGCATCGGCAGGTCTACTTGCACGGGACATGGCAGGTGTCTTTGTGGACGTCGGCAGCACGACAACAGACATAATCCCGATCGCGGGAGGTGCTGCACGTGCGGGCGGCACGGATTTCGAGCGGTTAAAGCGCGGCGAACTCCTGTACTCTGGCGTGCTTCGGACAAATCTCGCAGCACTTATCGACCGGGTCGTCCTCGACGACGCCGGGTGCAGGATATCGTCAGAACTCTTTGCGATAACGGGAGACGCGTATCTCGTGCTCGGAAGGATCACAGAAGATGATTACACCTGCGAAACGCCGGATCATGCAGGAACAACGGTCACGGATTCGATCAGGCGGCTTGCACGCATCGTCTGCGCAGATCCTGACGAGATTGGGAGTTCTGGCGTGCATGCCATCGCAGAACAGGTGCAGGAGATACAGGTCCAGAATCTTTCGGACGCGATCGGTGATGCCTTGAAGCGGCACGGGCTTAATCGCGTCATCGGCACCGGGCTTGGAGAGTTCCTGATAAGGGATGCGGTGGAGAGGATCGGTGGTGCTGAGTGCTCATTCGTATCAGGGATGTATGGGGACGCCGTGTCGAAGGTATTCCCTGCGTATGCGGTTGCGAGATTGGTTGAATTGTTGAATTTTGAAATTTAGTCACTGCAACCGATGGTACACAAAAATCCTTAACGAACCACATTCTGATTGCAGGTTTTAGCAACCTAATGAGTAACATTTTTATATGATTGAACACTATCTGTATTCATGCTCAGGAAGTTGTTCACATCCAGGACGAGGGTTAAACTATTAACATTATTCCTGATGAATCCGGATAGGGAGATATATGTCAGGGAGATCGCCAGAGATATCGGCGAGAATATAAACTCGGTTCGGCGGGAACTGGCAAATTTGGAAGAAATAGGACTGCTGACGAGCAAAAGGAAAGGAAACTTACGATATTATGTTACGGACAGAAAAATGCCCATTTTCGATGAGTTAACAAGTATCATCTTAAAAACCGAGGGAATAGCAAAGATTTTGAAGGATAATCTCTCTCTGATGGGTGATATAAAAATCGCCTTTATCTACGGCTCTTTTGCGAGGGGGGATGCGATGGCAGAGAGCGATATTGATGTCTTCATCATTGGAAATGTAAATGAAGATATGCTTATAGTTGCAGTTAGGGAAATTGAAAAGAAATTGTCGCGTGAGGTGAACTATGTTCTATTCACACCGGAAGAATTCGAAGAAAGACTTGAGAATAAAGACCCTTTTGTTTCAAATGTGATAAGAGAGCCAAAGATTATGTTTATAGGTGATTTACATGGACCTGGATGAGCTTGAGAGAAGGGGGCATATAAAAAGGCTGCCAATGGATATGAAAAAGGTAGAAGACTCTTTGAATCTTGCAAAAAGAGATGTAAATGTTGCAAAGGGTGTTTTGAATGAGAACTGCGATTGGGCTTTTTCCATCGCTTATAATGCGATGCTGCAGGCGGTTAGAGCCCTCATGTTTTCAAAGGGCTACCGACCTACTGGCAGCAACCAGCACATCGCTGTTGTCAGATTTGCAGAACTGTTTCTGAGGAAAGATGATGCTATTATTTTGGATAGAATGCGTAGAAAGAGGCACGCCACAATATACGATACTGCGGGAACGATTTCGGAAATAGAGGCAGAAAATATTGTTATGAGGGCAGAGAAACTGGTTCGGGAAATTGTAAAAATGATTGAGGATGTTGGATAAATTCCAGGATCAGGGGGCACCGCGGCGTGATCAAATCACCGATTGCCGTGCTTTCGCTGCTGATCCCTGCTGCGGTGGCGATGTAAGTTTCTTGCCAGAAAACACAGGATCGAAATTAGGGGGATCACACAACATACACAAGTGGTTACAAAAAAAGAAAAGAAAGGTGCCTGATGCACCTTACGCAGGTTTGTCGTAGAGCTTGGTCTTCGTCAGCAGGTTGCCCGCCTTTGCATGTGGCTGGCGGAACAGCGTGTCGTTCGATTTCTCGATCTCACGCGCTTCCCTTGCAAGAACCGCAGCAGCACCCATCATCTCATGACCGGCAGCAGCAGTCAGCGATACCTTCTCGACCTCCTTTAGCATGAAGCAGGCAGGGAAATTGATCGCTGCAACTGTGTTTGCCATGTGAAGCGCTGCAAGGGCTTTCGCCTTCGCATACGGGTTCTCGAAGCATCCACGCTCAACGCACTTATCAGGTGACCCAAGAATGTACGGCAGTTCAAGGTCCTTTCCGGATTTTCCGGCTGCGACCTGATCTATCACCTTATCAATCTCCTCCTGAATGAGGCGCACAGGTCCACATGCAGAGAGAACCTTCATTGCATCCGAGTTAAACGACGCCATCTCGGTCGGGTCAAGGAATTCTCTCTTCGCACCGATCAGCGGGTCGACCTTCAAGATGATCGATCCAAAACCAGCCTCTTTCAGCGCCTGACGCGCATCCTTCTTGTCAGGTCCGTCAGAGACGATGATCGTCGGCGTGTTCTTGTATATCTCCCTCGCTGCAGTCGGTCCGGGCGCGCCCGCGTTCGGGCTGATCATGACCACAAAGTCAGGGTCCCAGTGTTCGATCAGAGCTTTAGTGTCTGCCGCTTCGTCTGCTCCCATCTTTGCACCGGTACCGAGCGTCCGCACCGCGATCCCCTGTCTTGCTGCAATCTCATCAAGAATCAGGTCAATAACCTGGGACATGCCAAGATTCCCAAGTTTCACAAATCCAATCTTTACATCACTCATGGTGAATCACCGCGTTTCGTATCAGGGTTAGGGAACATAAGGTTATTGATCAGGGGACTGCCGACCCTGACAAGTGGTGCTGACCACATGCCCTAACCCGATACCCAAAACGCCAAAAGGCGTGACCGCCTCACCAAAACGATGTTTTTATCTACACTCGGCACGTAAGCAAACCTACATGATTGAGGCGGTGTAACCAAATGCTCTTTGCAAATCTCCAACTGGCAATCTGGGCGTTTTTCTTAAGTGTTATTCCGCTGATCATTGTGTATCTGCTGAAACCGAAGGCGAAGGACGTCTTGATTCCGTCGGTCATGTTCATAACGCAGATAACAGAGAAACAGAAGAAAATTGCACGGGCAATCCGGAAGATCATCAAGGATCCGCTATTTCTGATCCAGTTACTCATCTTGATACTCCTTATTCTTGCGATAGCGTCTCCTTACAACGAAGAACGCACCGAGATCAGGGGTGGACACACTATAATCATCCTGGACGGATCTGCGAGCATGCAGGCAGGTGATCGGTTCGTTAAAGCCATAAAACTTGCAGATGAGCATCTCACCGCGCGAAACAGCATCATCCTCGCAGAAAACATCCCTGTGCTTGCCCTGCATAGCGGCGATCTCGATGCCGCAAGGGATGTGCTGAAGGACATCCCGATGACTGCGACGACTGCGGACCTGTATCAGGCGATCCTGCTCGGCAGCGCGATGCTGACCGACGGCAAGGGCGGGATCGTTGTCATCTCTGATTTTGCAAACTGGGAGGGCGAGGATCCGAATGTCGCAAAGAAACTTGCGGAAGCGGACGGAATCGATGTCTCGTTCGTAAGCGTCTCTGGCGGGAGAAACGAGATCGCGATAACAGGCGGATGGCTGCCAGATGGCATGACCCGGGCTGGTCAGGGCAAATACACCTGCATCATCAAGAATTACATGAATTCTCCTGTGAATGCTAAGATCGATGTCCTGTACGGCGGCGACCGGTCCACACACAGTCTTGCACTGGGCGCATACGACAGCGAGTACTTCGCGCTAAACGACATCGGCACTGGAGTAACTGAGATTATAGTGCATCCTGCCGATGACATGATGGTCGATAACCATGCCTACATCGTGATCCCGGATTCGGAGACCTATGCCGTGCTCTACGTCTCCGACTACGAAGATGCGCCATCAGCGACCGTGATGAAACTGCTGCCGTCTGTCGATGCTACCTTCATGACGCAAGGAGAGGCGCGCAGCACCAACGTGCACGACTACGATGCCGTGGTGGTCGGGCTCTGCAACGGGAGTTTAAAATCCTCGCTATGCGATCATCTCGCCGATTACGCAAGCTCCGGCGGAAAGGTCGTCGTGATGGCGCAGGAGGGCTTGCCGCTCTCAGATACTGGACGTCTGCTACCGATATCACTCTTCGAAGAGGCAAATGAGACTGTGATTAAGGAAGTACGGGAGAGCGCGATGCTGCGCGATATCGATGTCAAGAATATCGCTATCGGGCACTATCTCAGGGGGGAAGAGAAGCGCGGATCTGTTGCATGGGTCCTGGCAGAGGACGGCACACCGATTATCTCCTTCTGGAGAGTCGGTCTTGGAAAAGTCGTTTATCTGGGAATTCCGGACATAACAGGAGACTATGCGTGGAGCGATTTCCACACGATGCCTGAATATCCAATATTCTGGCTGAATCTGATAGATTACCTCTGCGGAACCGGCGGAGTCGAGAACTGCAACAAGCAGACCGGATCTGCCATGCAGTTCGATTCGAAGGTCAGGGCGACGACGCCTGACGGACGGGTGATCAGGACGAACAGCCTTCTGCTCGACCAGACCGGCATATACGAGCTTCCGGACAAGCTCGTTTCTGTAAACCTGTACGATGCAGTAGAGTCAAACCTCAAAGGTTCCGGCATCACTACTACAAAGACCGCGGGAACGAGTACGGGAAAGACGGTTCAAACCACCACAAAGAAGGAGTTTGACTGGATTTTGTTGATACTTGCGCTTGTGTTGATATGTACCGAATTATATTATATCCGGAGCAGGGGTGAGTTGTGATGGTGATGGATTTCACAGATCTCCTCTTCATCAACAAACAAGTCCTGTATGCGATCGTCCCGGTCCTTGTTATCGGGCTTTATTATCTCAAGAAGAGCCGAAAGAAGCTGCTGATCATGAGCCGGATGATCGTTGCAGCCCTGATCATAATCGCGCTTGCATCCCCTTACACCGTCACCACTCACACGATATCCGACCCGCATCCTTCGATCACAGTAATCAACGACCAGTCCTCAAGCATGGATCTATTCAACAGATCCACTGCTGACGCGGTCTGCGACTCCATACATGAGCGCAATCCAACCTCGCAGATCCGTTCGTTTTCAGGGGATCAATCGCCGATCGGGGATAAGATCCTGCAGTATGCCAGAGGAAACGATTACATCGTGCTGGTAAGCGATGTAAACAGCAACTACGGGCGTGAACTTGCAGATGCGGTCTCGGTCGTGTCCAGGTCAAACACCACGGTCTACATTGTAGCGCAGACACCTGCCCGGAATGATGCGAGCGTCGAGATCGTCGGGAGCAAGACCGTGATCATCGGCAACAAGAACGTCTTCGGGATCGTTGTAGCGCAGGCAGGAACGCAGATCCTGTATGAACTCGCGGTCAAGGTGGACGGTGAGGTCGTCTACCATAGCGAGATCGACCAGAATGAGCGGATCAAGGTACTGAAGATCCCGCACACGTTCGATACGCTTGGCAGCCATGCACTATCCGCTGAGATCACGCCGAAAGGAGGTGGTAGCGATTACCGCTCAGCGAACAATATCTTTCAGAAGGCGGTGTATGTCGTGCCGAAGCCGGAAGTCCTGCTGATCACGGATGTACAGTCGAATCTTCGGGACATCGTGTGCGACCAGTACGATGCCAGCATAAGCACGCACCTATCAGAACTTGAGGCTACGAAGGCGGTGATTCTTGATAACAGGTACCTCGAATCGCTGCCGGATGGCGAGATCGAGATGCTGCGGGATTTCGTGAGCGACGGTCGCGGGCTTGTGGTGGCAGGCGGAGACCGGTCGTATGACCGGGGCGGGTATCTGGACTCCGAATTCGAGAAGATTCTGCCGGTCAAGTCGTATCCGAGCGAGTACTACGGCAGGAACGATGTCGTGATCGTGATGGACGTTTCTGACAGCACGCTTTCGGATATTATTGTGGATACCGGCGTCACGTTTCTTGATTATGAAAAAGCGCTGGCGATTTATGTGATTGATGATAATGAATTCCGGGATGATCATGTAGGTGTGGTTGCTTTTGGGGGGGACGCCTATACAGTATCCGGTTTAGTGTATCTCGGAAACGATCAGACAAGAGAATTATTGAAGGATACAATACGAACAAAAACCCCAAAAGGACAAGCCACCACGCTCGATCAAGGATTGTCTCTGGCAGAGGAGATGCTTGCCAATTCTGCAGGAGCAAAGGACATGATCCTAATATCAGACGGTAGAATCGATGAAGATATCTACGAGAGCTCGTTAGCTGTTGCAACCCGTATGAGGAGCAAGAATATCAGGATGCATTTCATCCAGGTGATAAGTTCGCCGACCGGCGTGATTGGCGCGTATGGAAAACTTGCTCATGAAGTGGATGCCTCTTATGCGCAAACTACATATCCGAAATCGATCGACATCGAAACCGCCCAGCCAGACGCAGAGCCGACGCCAACGCCGCCTCCGGAAGAAGCGGGTACTTACGAGGTCTCGGTGTTCGACACGAACCACTTCATCACAAGAGACCTCGAACTGTCGGGAACCATCACCGGCTACAATGATGTCACGCCAAAACTCGGCGCCAAGAGACTCGTTGCGACGGGCGAGGGAAAACCGGTCGTCTGCGCGTGGAGGTACGGGCTTGGCAGGGTCGTCTCGTGGAGCACTGATAATGGCAACCAGTGGAGTTCCTCACTCTACACCGAGAACAACTCGCAACTGATCTCGTCCACGATCAACTGGGCGATCGGCGATCCGAGACCGGAAGTCGGTATGGTGATCGAGGCAGACGACATATTTTTCGGCGAGAGCTCTCATATCACCATCACCTCAGATACCATGCCAAGCCTGAACTTTGGCGGAAGTTCGCTCGATATATCGAGGATCGCTGAAAACACATACACAACAGAGATTGATCTGGGCGAGCAGGGTGTGTATTATCTCTCTGATTACGGGATCGCTGTGAACTATCCGCTCGAATACAGGGCTGTCGGGATGAATCCGGATGCGGAGAAGACCATCCAGTCGTACGGCGGGAGGGTCTACAACGACAGCGAGATCAGGATGCTCTGTTCTGATGTGCGGCGGAAGTCTGTGCGGACCGTGTGCGAACGACTGGATCAGAAGATACCGTTTATCCTTGCAGCGCTTGCGCTCTTCTTAATTGAGGTGATCGGACGAAGGGTGCGGGAGATTATGAGGAAGAGGGATGAATGAGCTTTCGGAGCAGTATGGAGGTTCTCGTCCAGAACGTTCATGCGATTACCGGCTCCGAAACCAGCTTTGGCGCATAAGTGACCAACACCTCACGTGCCATGCGAACAGGCTTTTGCAATCGCATCTCTGTCAATCTCGTAACGCCACTTCAATGATTGCCTCATAAGCCATGCCGCTCTCAACCTGTTCCAGCACATTAGCGACCAGGATATGTGTGCCGCAGAATGTTGGTTCGCCGTGGCAGGTGGCGGGGTCGGATGCGATGTATTGGACTGAGGTTTTGGTTGGCATGATGTTGTTCTCCTGATTGGGGGTGGGTGGTGGGTTGCGAAGTGCTAATGTTCCTGCCGTTCAAACGTAAGGGTACCAAAATTTTGTCTATCTCGACTGTTGGTGTAATATTCCCCCTCAAATGTTTTTCCATCAGGTTGGATAGTAAGTCTACCAGTACCTCGGTGAATATGCATTGCACGCTTGGCATTAGGCATCGGGTCATTCAGATATTCATAGCTAATGGTTGAGTTTGGTATGAAAGTAGGACACTAACATGGTCCTATTTATTTAATTATGATTGATTATATATAACATTTTTGATT
>JAYEFK010000101.1:0-8110 GCA_034658575.1 Methanobacteriota archaeon | reverse complement strand
CTCAAGAGATTCGCCTTATCCGGATCGAACGAGCGGTATTCGCAGCCCATGAACCAGATAAACCGCATAGAACCCTTGCACGTATTTGTCGTGTAGACTGCACCGTCTTCTTTGATCGTTCCGTTGCTGGTGAAGTAGAGCTTGAGGGATTCTGTACTGTTGCCCCGGGGGACGGCTTCTTGATAGAATAATGTAACGCCGAGAAATTGAACCCATCGAGTTCCGTATCAGAACCGGATGTGATCGATCCCGGTATAGCCCGTATCTCTATCGGTTTTGCAGATACGGTGCCGGTACATAGCGCTACGATCGATAGCACCAGCATTATGCTGATAGTTATTGATTTCAAAGTGTTATTTCTATCCATTTTATTTATACTTCATGCACTTTTACTACATATATAGTAGTTATTGCTGCTACTTCCAGAACATAATAATTTCATAATATATAAGTATTTCCCAAACTCCTGTTAAATTACTCAACAAAAACTTTTTAATAGTATCAACAAATAGCGTAGGATATGGACTCTACTGATACTAAATCCCTACTCGAGACTGCTATCCGTTTTCACGGACACCAGTGTC
The DNA here is from genome assembly GCA_034658575.1 of Methanobacteriota archaeon. GTDB lineage: Archaea > Halobacteriota > Methanosarcinia > Methanosarcinales > Methanogasteraceae > Methanogaster_A. Next base: position 7,526 of record JAYEFK010000101.1, on the reverse strand, counting down.
CCGGACTTGCGATGGGGCTACGGGTCTCTCTGGTTGCGTTGAGAGAACTGGGAAAGCCTGCTAAGGACGAGGAGATGGTCGCAATCGTCGAGAATAACTCCTGCGGCGTGGACGCGATCCAGGTGCTTACCGGCTGTACGTTTGGCAAAGGAAACCTGATCTTCAAGGATTATGGTAAATACGTCTACACATTCATGAACCGTGAAACCCAGAGGGCACTCAGGATTTCCATTAAGAACGAGGCAGTCATAACAGACAAAAGTCATCTGGACCTCTTCGCCAAAGTCAAGAAGAAGACCGCGACTCCAGATGAAATAAAGGAGTTCAAGCGGTTACACATCAAAAAGAGCAATGCGATACTCAATCTTCCTGAAGATGAGCTTATGTCAACAGAAGAGATAGCCCCGGAACCGCTACCGATGGCGCATATCCACGAATCGGTAGGCTGCGCCAGATGCGGCGAACCCACAATGGAGACGCGGATCCGGCTGCTGGACGGCGCGCCGCATTGCATCCCGTGTTTCGAGGAGTTGATGAGATGAAACGCATACTGACTACATCCTTGATACTGACCGCATCCGTAATAATCTGTCTCTGCCTGTTCCTGCCTGCGATCAGTGCTGATGCGGAGCAAGAGGTCAGGATCGCAGATAAAACGGGCGATTGGGGGCATCCGTCCCCGTACCTTACTTATTCACGTGGACCTGGGTACTTGAGGATGCACTTCATCTTTGATACGCTTGTCTGGAAGAACGAGACCGCGGGTCCGATTCCCTTGCTAGCAGAAGACTGGAAATACTCTTCCGAAGAAGATGCTTATGTCTTTAATCTGGTAGAGAATGCAAAGTGGCACGACGGTGATCCGGTAACTGCCGATGATGTCGCCTTTACCATAACGTATATGAAGGAGCATCCTTATGGGTGGGTCGTTCTCGATAGTGTGGACCGGGCAGAAGTAATAGATCCGCACACGGTTAAGATATACATGAGCAGCCCGTATGCTCCGTTTATGGAGGATATCGGCGGCACGATGCCGATTCTGCCAGAACACATCTGGAAAAACGTCGCAAACCCGATGGACTTTGTCGAGGAGGGTGCATTCATCGGATGCGGTCCTTTCAAGTACGCCGATTTCAGTAAGGCGCACGGAACCTACCAGTACGAGGCATTCGACGAGTATCATCTCGGAAGACCGATCATTGACCGGCTGATCTATGTGAAGGCAGGCGACCCACAGATGGCGCTTCAGCACGGCGAGGTTGATTTTGCTGATGTGAAACCCGATATGGCGGATACCATGCGAGAGCGCGGGTTTGTCGTGATAGAGGGTCCGCATTACTGGAACAAGAAACTGATGATCAACCACAACAAGGATCCGCTTGATAATATCGTATTCAGGCAGGCTCTTTGCTATGCGATCAACCAGAGCGAGTTCGTGGACAAATCATTAAGAGGGCACGGAAAGCCTGCAAGTTACGGACTGATCTCAAGCGAGAGCGTGTGGGCAAGCCCGAGCGTCCCGGACTACCCGTACAACCCCGGCAAGGCGAAGGAAATGATCTCAACGCTCGGATATGTCTGGGAGGACGGCGTCTTCACAAAGGACGGTAAGCCGCTGGAACTTCAGGTGCTCGTCTCGATGATCGGTGTCGGCGGACAGCCCGCGCCAGACCGGGACGGAGAGATCCTCAAGAACCAGCTCGAGAAAGTCGGGATACGGGTCGATCTGACCTCCCTTGACACAAAGGTGGTCGATACAAAGGTGATCAACTGGGACTTTGATCTTGCAATCTCAGGACACGGCGGCATCGGCGGCGACCCGAAGATCCTCTATGAGAAGACGATTCAGACTCCGGGCGTCAAGCCGAGTCCGAATACCGCACGATACAACAAGAGCGAGAAGTTAAACGAACTTCTGGACGATCTGATGCACGAGATGGATCCCGTAAAGAGGCGTGCTGCGGTCTATGAGGCGCAGAACGTCTACGCAATGGAACTTCCCGCGATCTCACTCTATTACCCGACAAGCTACTACGCGTACGATCCTGATATCGGAGTTGAGTGGTCCTACACGACCGGAGGAATCGCTAAAGGAATCCCGATCCCACAGAACAAGCTCGCTCTGATCGGGGGCGGCGATGGCGCTATGTCCGGTGAAACAGCCGGAACGGCAGAAGCAGCAGAAGCAACAGCCACAGAAACAGGGACTGCTGCACAGGCGACCCCGATCGCGCCGGGTTTACCAGTGATTGCAATTCTGATGGCATTCGTGACCATGCAGATGAAACGCTCTAACAGGAATCCATAACATGCGAAACAGGACGGTGAAGCTGGTAGTAGCATATCTACTAACCATCTTTATCCTCCTCTTCCTCAATTTCCTGTTGCCGCGGCTTCTGCCAGGTGACGCGATAATTGCTATGTACAGCGGTCACGAGATGGTGATGACCGAAGAGATGTATGCGGAACTTGTCAGGATGCATGGGCTTGACCTGCCGCTTCACGAACAGTTCTTTGCGTACCTCTCAGAGCTCGCACACGGGGATCTTGGATATTCCTACATCTGCAACGAATCCACTGCGAAGCTCATAATGGATTCGCTGCCGTGGACGCTGCTTCTTGTGGGAACCTCGTTTATTTTGTCAGCCGTCGTGGGAATTATGCTCGGTGTTGAGAGTTCGTGGCGGCGCGGCGGACGGTTAGACGAAGCGCTCCTCACATTCATGATGCTACTCGACGGCATCCCATCTCTCGCAATCGGCATCACCGCGCTCACGGTATTCTGTCTGTACTTCGGATGGTTTCCGAGTACAGGTGCAATGACACCGTACTCGGGTGCAGAGGGCATCGAGTATATCAAAGACGTCCTCTGGCATCTTGCGCTACCGCTTGCAACGCTCACGCTCTCTATGATCCCTGGCGACTATCTCCTGATCAGAAACAGCATGATGCTCACGATTCGCGAGCCATACGTGCTCACAGCCCGCGCAAAGGGCATCAAAAATCGCAGGATAAAGTATCTTCACGCTGCAAGGAATGCGATACTCCCGTTCGCAACAAGGATCGGTATCAGGATCGCATACCTCATAACGGGCGCGCTTTTCATCGAAACGATCTTTGCGTACCCTGGACTCGGGCTTCTGACGTATCATGCGATATCAAACCGTGATCTGCCACTAATGCAGGGGATTCTCACGGTATCGGTGATTCTGGTACTCCTGATCAACATTGTTGTGGATATGATGTATAAAAAGATCGATCCGAGGGTTGGATATGCATATTAAACCATTCCAAGAATTTGCAAAGGATAAAATAGGTGTTGCTGGACTCGTGCTCATCTTATTCCTGTTCACAACAGCGATCCTTGCCCCGGTAATCGCACCTCATGATCCATGGGATTACTCAGCCCCATCGTTCCAGCCGCCATCGTGGGAACACCTGCTCGGAACCAATGATATCGGCTATGACATATTTAGCGAACTCTTATGGGCACTTCGAACCTCGATTCTTTTTGGAATAGCGGTTGCAGCCATAACATGTACGATCGGGCTCGTACTCGGCGTCTCTGCCGCGTTGATCGGCGGGACGTATGACATGATCGTCATGAGACTCGCTGATGCCCTGCTTGCGATACCAACGATCATGGTACTGATACTCATTGCAGCGTACTTCAAGCCGTCCACCACCGTTCTGATAATCGCGCTCTCGCTTGTGCTATGGCAGACCATAGCAAGAGGGATGCGGGCGCAGACGCTCTCGCTTAAGTCGAAGCTGCACGTGAAAGCTGCAAAGAACATGGGCGCACCGACGAGCTATATCATGTACAAACACATCATGCCGGAACTCTTTCCGCTGTATGCGATGGGTTTTGTCACAAAGGCACGGATCGCAGTCTTCATGGAAGCAGGACTATCGTTCCTCGGAATATTCGATCCGACCACAAAGAGTCTCGGGATCATGATGAGTTATGCGATGCGCTACCTGTATCTCGATGTCTGGTTTAACTGGATGCTTCCGCCAGTCATCGCACTTTCACTGCTTATCGTCTCGCTCGGACTCATATCTTACGCGATAGAGGAGATATTCGATCCGAGACTACGGAGGAACAATGCCACTCCAATTTAAGAATATGAATGTGCAGTACGGTGTATCAGGTTCGCCTGATGACCGCATAACTGCACTGGACAACATATCTATTAAAATAAATGAGGGCGAGTGCGTTTCCGTGGTCGGGGAATCAGGTTCTGGAAAATCCACGCTTGCACTCGCCTCCATGAAACTCCTGGCGCCCAACGCGGTGATGGCCGGGCAGGTCCTCGTGGGCGGCACCGATATATCCGGTCTTTCCGATTCGGAGATGGAATCGATCAGGTGGAACGAGATCGCTATTGTGTTCCAGAATTACGGGAATGTGCTAAACCCGGTTCACCGGATCATCGATCAGATCGCCGAACCGCTGATCAAGAACGGGGAATCCCGGAGTACCGCACTGGACAGATCCCGAAGGATGCTTGATTACTTAAAGATAAAAGAGGGGCGCGATATCCTGTACCCGCACCAGATCAGTGCCGGTGAACGCCAGCGGGTCTTGATGGCGATGGCGCTGATCACAGACCCGGAAATCCTTGTGCTCGACGAACCTGTTGCATCTGTTGATGCGATCACGAAATCATACCTTGCAGGTGTGATAAACGAACAGGTGGACGTGGGGAAGGCGGTGCTTCTGATAACCCATGACCTCTCCTTTGTGCCATTATGCTCTTGTCGCTGCGAGGTGCTCTATTTCGGGAGTATTCTCGAATCCCTGCCATCCCATGAACTCCTGGATGCGCCACGCCATCCGTATACCCGTGCGCTCGTCCGCTCGTTTCCGATGATGGAGCGTGCTAAAGACCTTGCAGGCGTGAGGGGGGTTCCCCCATCCATGCTTTCCAGATCCGGCGGGCGTAGCAGTTGCATCTTCCAGCCGAGATGCACGCAATCGATCGGTATCTGCTCGCAGAAAGAACCGCTGCCTGTGCCGAGGCGGGCTGATGGCACAGACCGGGATGACTATGTCGTCTGCCACCGTGGCGGCATAGCGACTATGATATCTGTGAAAGACGTCTCGAAGTCATACAAAGACCTCCGGGTCCTGAGTGATGTCTCTCTTGCGCTTGATGAGGGGGAGATACTCGCACTCGTGGGCGAGACCGGCTCCGGGAAGACCACGCTTGCATATCTGATCGCGGGCACGATCAAGCCGGATGGCGGGGAGATTCTCTTTCGAGGAAGAAGGGTTTCGGATATCGACCGGAAAGAGTTTGCAAAAACGGTTGGGATCGTTTACCAGTCCCCAAGAGACTCGATCAGTCACAGGTTCACGGTGTTTGAAGCGATTGCAGAGCCCCTGCACATACACGGCGAATTTGGTGACAAATCCAGAGGTAGAATTGAAAGCGCGCTTCGAGAGGTGCAACTGCCGATCGATGAGTATTTTCTGCAGAAATATCCGCATGAATTAAGCGGAGGCGAGTTGCAGCGGGTGGCTATAGCACGTGCGCTGATACTTGCGCCCGATCTACTCATCGCAGACGAAGCAACGTCTTTCCTCGACCCGAGCGTCCAGGCAAAGGTTCTGAGACTCCTCCTCGATCTGCAGAACGAGCGTGGCATCTCTATGCTCTTTGTGACGCACGACATCGGGGTTGCACGCAAGGTGAGCGACCGGATCGCGGTGCTGCACGGTGGTGATATCGTGGAAAACGCTCCAGCGTACCGTGTTATCGCAAATCCTGAGCACCCGTACACGAAACAGCTGATCGGGGTCGCGAAAGTCGGGGGTTGATTTTTGTGTGTGGTATAGTCGGGCAGGCAAATGTATCTGTAACTACTCAGGTATGTTGATTGGTCGCTCGATTGCGATTCTGTACTTTCTGGCAAGAAAAATAACCGCGGAGGGCGCAGAGAAACGCAGAGCGGTTAGCCCGTTATTCCTCCTCCGCGCCCCTCTGCGCACTCTGCGGTTAAATTCCCTGTTTGGATACAGTACGCCCCATGTCCCGGTAGTTCCTACACAGTGAAGTCCCCCGATAGTGGTTTAGGTACCTGAGTAGTTACATGTATCTTTACATTAATATCGAAACAAGTCTGTCTATTTTATAAAAAAACACAACCCCTAACCCACCCCGCCACTTTGACCACAAATCTTGCACCGCGCTTGTTTTGCGCAGGTATCATGTATGCGTACAGACAAGATGCAGTTATAGATGACCTCAACCCACCCCGCACCCGGAAAACCCCACCTCTTCGGCGAACGCGCCACAACCCACGCCCGCAGAAGCGATTGCGTCCACAACCAACCTCCCCACAACCGCGGCAGTCGCAGAAGCGAACCGGACTATATCAGGTGAAAAACAATGGAAACCGTAACGATGGAAACAAAAACATTAGGACGCTTGCATCGTAGCCGACCCCGCCATCTGCCATGCCGAACCAACATCCTGCGGCAAACGCATCCCAGTCGCGGATGTACTGGAACAGGAGAAGAAGAGGAATAAACATGATAGAGAATAATGTGGACACTGTCTTTTTCCATTCATGGTTTCGAAAGTACGTAAAAGGTTTTTACTCGGAAGATCCAAAAATCCAGGAGAATATCCGACTTAAAGAAGAACACACGTTACGTGTTTGTAAGGAGATCCTTCAGTTAGGCAAAGCGCTCCATCTCAATAAAAATGCACTTCGTCTGGCTGATACCATCGCATTATTTCACGACATAGGTCGCTTTGAACAATTCAAGACTTATGGCACTTTTAATGACAAGGTATCGGAAAACCACGCAACTCTTGGGCTGAAGGTTTTAGAAGAAACAGGCGTATTAAGCCGGCTCACAAAAACACAACGTTCCATCGCTTATAAAGCCATAGGATACCACAATGTACGTAAACTCCCCTGTCCCGCTTGCGAAACCCCTGATTGTTTACTGTATTCAAAATTAGTACGGGATGCGGACAAATTGGATATATGGCTGGTTGTGACAAATTATTATGCAGAACGTCATAAGCATCGCAACCCTGCACTGGAGCTTGAACTTCCTGATACCCTCGAATATTCGCTTTGCTTCGTTGAAGATATTCTTAACAACCGGATTTCAAATTCCCATGAGTTGAAAACATTTAATGACATGAAACTCCTGCAACTGGGTTGGCTATTTGACATCAATTTTACCCATACATTCCAACAGATTCAACAAAGGCGGATTATTGAGAAGATCATTGCTGACCTGCCTGATACTGAAGATATACGAAAAATTCAAAACCATTTAAAAGAACATTTGAATAAAAAAATATCTGAAAAACGATTTTTTCACAAAAAATCGAGTAAAAACTGCCCTTCGGGTGGGGCTGGTGATATACCTTTTCGCGAAATAAAAAGCAAACGATGCGCAAACGGCAGAAGGGCACAATCAAATTATTCAGTGAAATCACTGGATTTTTAGATAGTGCCTTTCCACAGTAACTATAATGAGTCATGGCTTACCATTT
>JAYEFK010000100.1:0-1773 GCA_034658575.1 Methanobacteriota archaeon | reverse complement strand
TCGAGAGATGGAGTTTACCATCTTTGATCTTAAAACCTGTTTGGGGGTATGTGAAACTATCATACCGATTCTTCCCCTGAAAACGGGGGTATCCGGCCTTCTTATCGCCATTCTTAACGCGTCTGAAGAAGTTCTGGAATACTTTATCGAGTCTGCGAAGGACATCCTGCGCAACCTGTGAGTATAGGTCGAGATTCAGGTGTTTTAACTGCCCTGCCTGTTGATTATAGTTTAATCCAATGCCACAACGGTCGTACGCATTTTTACGGTCTTCAAGCATCCCGTTATAGAGGTGCCTGCAGGTAGCCAAGCAGTATGCTAATATTTGTACTTGATCCTTTGTTGGATATAGCCGATATTTGAAAGTACGTCTTGGCACAATACTTATATTAGTTGAAAGAGCATATATAGTTTATGGAAGCCAAAACAACCAGTCTGCGGCATTCATCCCCGCTACAAATAGCGGGGTCTTCTGCCGCGTATCTATAATAACCTTTCATCCGTCAAATAAGGAAATCTGCAATCCGATCCGCGATCACCCTTCCGCAGTATACGCAGTACAGTTCGACCCTCTCGCCGCGGCGTATCACAAATCTTGGATTCACAGGCTCATCCGTGTTTGTGATGCAGTTTGGGTTTATGCACCTGACCACGCCCTCGATCTGCGATGGAAGGATCACTCTGTGCTTTTCCACGACCTCGTAATCGCGTATAATGTTGATCGTTGCATCAGGAGAGATGAGCGCAATCTTATCCACTTCCTCTGGCTTTAGTTCCCTGCCTTCGATCTTGACGATGTCTTTCTTCCGATCAGAGACGTTCATGACGACGCTCACAACCTCCTCCGGTCGATCCATGATGCCAAGGATTCGCAGCACATTGAGTGCCTGTCCTGCAGTGATGTGGTCGATCACGGTACCGTTCGTAATCCTCTTGACCCGCAGTTCCCGGTCATTGTGTCCATCAGGTTTCGGTTTCATCCCATCACCATCGAAAGGATCGCCATGCGCACAGGAACGCCGTAGAACGACTGTCTGAAGTACATGGCATGTCTGCTTGCATCGACCTCCGGGTCGATCTCATTCTCCCGCGGAAGCGGATGCATGAGGATTAAATTATCTTTTACATCATTCAAGGTTTCCTTTGTTATTTTATAGCTCCCTACGACAGATTGATACTCGCCCAGGTCTGGAAACCGCTCCTTCTGAATTCTTGTCATGTACAGTACGTCCACCACATCGATTACATCATCGATCTCAGCCGTCTCCACGATCTTGGTTCCGCTCTCGATCAGACGGTCCTTCATCAAGTCAGGCATCTTCAACTGATCCGGCGAGACAAGATATATCTCAGCATCATAGAGCGAGAGTGCATGAGCGAGCGAATGGACTGTCCGGCTATACTTAAGGTCCCCAACAAGCGCAATTTTTGCTTTATTCAGTTTTCCTTCCTTCCTTATCGTATACAAATCCAGAAGCGTCTGTGTCGGATGCTGCCCTGCGCCATCGCCGGCGTTGATTACCGGAACTGAAGAGAATTCAGACGCCATCCGGGCTGCACCCTCCTTTGGATGGCGGAGCACGATCGCATCAGCATATCCGCTGATGACCGAGATCGTATCCGCGAGATTCTCGCCCTTAACGGCAGATGATGTCTCGACTGCTCCGAGATCGATGACATCGCCGCCGAGCCGTTTCATCGCGACGTCGAATGAGAGCCGGGTCCTGGTGCTCGGCTCGTAGAAGAGCGTCGCAAGTATCCTGCCGGATAACG
>JAYEFK010000099.1:0-8118 GCA_034658575.1 Methanobacteriota archaeon | reverse complement strand
TCCCCTCTGCAACAGGCGTGTGTGTGAGCAATCTTCTTTCCCCGGTAAACACCCGATGCACCTCGCAGCAGTGGAGCATTTCGGAATCCTCATACGTGAAACATTCGCCTTCCTTCAGGATATGGCTATACTGCACTGTTCCGTTCTTCGAAAGTTCAATCCATGCCGTACCATCCAGCATATCGACGCCGATGCACTGGAGAGTGACGCCGCCGCCGAAGTCCAACTCTCCCCCGACTTCAAGTAGAAAATTGTCCCGGAGTCCCTCCATATAGTCAAAATCGATTACGGACGAGTCGATAGGTAGATCAACGGGCGAGAGTTCAATCATGTAATTTTCGATGCCGCGGAATATCGCATCGATTCTGTACGCCACCCATTCATCCGAACTGTTCTTGTACACGATCGGATCGCCTTCCTTCAGGATATGGCTGTATGGTCGTTGCAGGGCGCGACCATACGGCACATCGAAATCTCCGAGTTTGATCAATGCTTTATCGCCATTTACGCCCATCATCCTGTGCACAATCACTGTGCCGTCGCTCTCTTTGTGGCGTTCGCCCACGCTGATCAGAATGCTGTCCGGTCTGGTTCTGACATCGCTCATGTCGATTCCGGATGGGTCGATCGATGAAATCTTTGCCATGTTGGTCTGGGTGCCATGGAATGTTGCATCGATTCGGTACGCCAGCAGGCCGGAATCGCTTTTGTAGACGATCAGGTCGCCCTGTTTCAGGATGTGGCTGTACTGCACCTCGCTGTCTCTTTCGAGTTCGATCCATGCTGCATTGCCGTCTCTGCTGATGTCCCTGCAGATTGCGGTGAGTCCGTCTGCATTCAGTTCGACGGGGGTGCCGACAAAGAGTGTGCCATTGGATGCTGTGGTTTCGGCAGATATTGCCGGGATGGATACCAGGATCAGTATCGCGGCGAATGTTAGTTTCAGTGTTTGTTTCATGTTATCTGGTCTCCTATGGTTTCTGTTTCTTTGGGTATCTATGAGTTCATCTCTTCCTGAAAGGTTCAGTCGAACCCTGGCAGTCGTTCCTGTAACATCGCATCTATATATAGTTCCTATGCAAAGTCTCTAACCGATTGAGAATCATCAACGCGCTTCCAAAGTTCGATACGCAGAGCCAGCACATCAATCATCTGACGCAGCATCAAACCACTATTCACTCCAGTATTTCCGTAATGCCAGTCGAATTATTGGCATAGTAGGTTATCCCCCCGCACGATGACGTTACTTCAGACGGCAGGACAAGAAGTCCAACCACATAGAGCACTACGAGAATTACTACGAGACCCACGACTATCGATATCGCAATTATGCGCCATCTGGCTTTTATGAAATCTATAAATTTAGTATAATCCGTACATCTTCCTCCAAATAAAAAAAAATAAAGAAGGAGATCACCCTTCTTAAGATATCGCACCATCGTTGTAAACATTTCCATCCTTATCGACCTGAACCTGTGACCATGCATTTTTGATAATGCCCAGGAGATTCTCAAACTGTGCATTTGCATTGACGGTGCCGATATTGGTATTCCATGATGCTGAGCTGCTGAATGATTGGACAGACCACCCATACCAGCCATTTGCGTATGCACTCGAATCACTTGTGACAGATAGCACTTCCACACCTGGATTGTAATGGAACCAACCGGATGCAGTTAAACTAAATAGCACAGGTCCCAATACGTTTCTCGATTCAACGGTATTCCATACATGTTTAACCGCGACCGATAAGATTGTGCCAGGGATTTCGTAGCAGTCCTCGCCAGAGATTCTGATGGTTTCTGCTACATCAGCCTCATCTTTAACAGACTTTGTAGATAGCACCTCCTCATTCCTTACAGAACTTATTAGGGATGGAGTAAGTTCTTTTGTTTGCAGGTCGCCACCATCATCTACAATCTCCAGATATTTCACCGTATCTCCTTTTTTAAGGAAAAATATCTCGTAAAGTATACCGTTGGAGTGGCTCGTGTCTATCGACCGTACAGTATCCCAGTCGATATTCTGGTAGTTCGATGCTAAATCTGTCGAATTTAGCAAATTCTCCTGTGCACCCATAGCTGGTGCAGATACCGCTGCTATGAGCAGCGTGGCGAGCAGCACTGTGGCTGCTATTCCGATTCCTTTCGGTTTCGTTATTCCTTTCATGTCGTTTTCCTCCTTTATGGTTCCTGTTCTGCCACTCTATTACACAACTTTCTGAACTATAACGATAGGGACTATCTTTTCTGAACCAGGAGGGTTCTTGCTGTATAGTCGTATTAGAACTTCATATTGACCATAACCTACATTTGCTTTGGATGTATGCGTGATTTTATCATCTACGGTGACCTTAATCGTATATTTTCCTCTTCTCTTTGTTATTCCAGGAGAGCCTATCACTTCTTTTGGACCTAACTCATAAGTCTCTTTGAATATAGATTTATTCTTATAATCAAATATCTCTACCGTTATGTTATGTTCATAAATATCATCATAATTACATGCACGGAACTGAAGAGGTTCTATCGGACCGATGAAGAGAATGGGGAGGTAAATATAAAAACATACCATCGCAACCAATGTCGCAATTACTATACCAGTTAATATTTTATTTTTTGTTTTCATATTCGCCCACTAAAAATAAAAAAATTGGAGTGATTTTAATCACCCCATATATTCTCATTGACAGTTGCTCTGCATGAACTGCACCAAACATCTGTTCCCTGCCATGCATAATAGTAAGTCATTATACATACTGGACCCCAGTAACCATGGTCATCGGCGTAAAAGAGATGAGATACCTCATGCTGAACGATACTGTCATGCGGCCAATCCGGCTTTCCGATGGCTGTATCCGAACACACTGCATAAAACCCATCCCAATATGCCATACCATTGTGATCCATATCATGCAGCCATCCTATCACGATGTCATTCTCCTGAGTTACTGCCCAACTGCAATCGCCTGCTATATCGTCAAGTGCGTCACTGCAACTGTCAGCTGGACTGACATCACTCGCGTCCCAGTAATTCCAATACCAGCGTATGTCATTGCTAACGCCGAACTCTTGTACAAATCGGTATAACGCGTCGCCAGTATCACCCACGATATCCTGTGTTGGTCTATGTCTGCTATCCGTTGCTACAAAGATGGATATATCTATCCTCCCATTGATGGCATGAGGTCCTTCATGAGGTCCTCCACGAATTCCAGCCAACGGTTCTGCGTGTCCCAAATCCTTTATCTTCCCGCTTTTAACGAGTCTTTCCACCTCCTCGTTGGGAAGGGGAATGCCGTCAACAACGTCCAATTTAGGATTTGCCGGGTCTACACCATACTTCTCTATATACCGTTCCTTCGCGTCTTCTATGATGGCGCGCATCTCCTTCGTGCTTATCACGATGTCATACTCCTCGCCTTCTTTCAGACCCTCTGGTGGTTCGCCTGTCCTGGTCGCCATAACTCTGGTGTCGCTATCCAGGATCGTCCCATTCAGGTAGTTGGGTAGCTCATTCGTTGCGAACAATACGTCGTTTTCAGTCACGTTGTATCTGCGGTACATATCCTGCAGATCGCCTATAGCGAGCTCCGGTTCCTTCGAACCGTCTCCACTAACCGCTGATGCAAACACCACCCCTACGAGTAGTGCTGTTATCAGCATTGCTGCTGCTGCTATTCCGAATCCTTTCGGTTTCGTTATTCCTTTCATGTCGTTTTCCTCCTTATAGGTTGTATTCTATCTCTCTCCGGAGGCACGACCAAAACCTTAAGTAAGCATAAGGCGCAAGCTTGATCATGCCTTCGGGCGGTTCTCGGGGTTCAATCGTTCTCGAACAGGTTTCGGTTGAACCTCGCGCAACATCCAACTGATGCCACAAACCTTACTGTGAAACACAGTACACATAAAGTTTCTATGTAGAGTCTCTAACTGTCTGAGAATCACCGGCGCGCTGCTAAAATTCGATACGCGAAGCCACACATCAACCGTCTGACACGCCACCAAACCGCCGCGCCACCCTATATTCACTGACCCGGAGTTGACCTAATTCCATGACAGTTAGAGACTCTACATAGAAAACTTATATACTCCGATCTCATCATACGCGCTGGTGATCGTATGACACAATATATGAAACCATGGATGCTGGTTACTCTGACTATGGCTGTAATGCTATTAGTTGCAGTTGCGCCAGCGGTATCGGCTGAAGAACAGAAGTACACAGTGCGTCCTTCAACCAGTGAAACGCCGTCTGCCCCGGGCAGGATCTACGATTCTATAATGCAGGGTCAGACCAACACATACTACTCGAATGTGGGAAGTGGCGTGAACTATCTCGAAGTGGATCTGGACTGGGGTGACCCGACAGATTCCCTGTCGCTGACCATATACACGCCCGGCGGTAGTAATCTCGGAACCTACTACGATTGCGGTGGTGGAAGGATACATCTTAATATAGATCCGGGCCAGGGTTATGTTGAACCCGGTCGATGGGAGTTCAAGGTATACGGAGTAGAAGTAGATGGAGTCGAGGACTACACATTCAACATGTATCAGCACTAAGGCAGCGAGGGCGCCCCTCGCATGCCTCTTATTTTTGCTTTTGATTTCAACTCTGGTGGCAGCTACCGAGTACACTGTCCGCCCTTGCTTGAACGAAGAACCCGGTGTTTCGGTGGCTGGGGAAGAAGTGCGCGAACTCGAGGTTATATCGATTCCATACTGGCTGTTTCTTCTCTGGCTGATCTCTGCGCAGATAACCCCCGCTACAGAGATCCTGTTTTCAGCAAGATTTTTCTACGTCTTGGGGGGATACAGGAGAATACATCGGTCCAACGTTTTGAAGAACACGAACAGGGATCGGATATATTGTTTTATCAATTCAAACCCGGGTACTTATCCCAATGAAATAATAAAAGAAACAGGACTAAACAGGGGAGTTGTTGAACATCATCTCAGGACGTTAGAGAACCAAAACATGGTGGTATCCCGCAAAGTATGCGGAAAATCCCATTATTTCTTGAATGCGAGCACTTATGGGGAAAAAGAGAAGGTGTTACTTGCCGCGCTGAAAAACGAGAGGCGCAGAAGGATTATATCAGAAATTCTCAATTGTGAGCAGATAACCCATGAAACCCTTGCCGGAAAAATCGGGGTTTCTGCGCCGACGATCAACTGGCATATCAGGCATCTGAAGGAAGAAGGGATTGTCAGCGCAGATATGAATGGCAGGCATACGTCCTATTGCATCGATCATGGTTATGGTGAGTTGATGCATACGGTGCGGTGATGCTTTCTTGTGTACACATTGCACCGCCACTCCTTAATCTCTTCTGCGCCTGACCCGCCTGTTGATTTGTTCCTTAATCTGTCCTGAACTGAAATTGCATGTTTAATCTGGCTCTTGTCTCAATCTTGCGCATGTCAGCACCGCAAGCCCCGGAATCATCCGCAGCACCCCCTTGATCTTGGTCGCTCGGATGCACATCCGAACGCTCGGCCCCCACAACCTCGCGAAACCGCACGAGCGGCTTTGTGAGATGGATTGCTCAACCGAACACATACGCCTCTCTTCACCCCCACCTTCTTTTGCGAACCGGACGGGCATCCCATCCGGTTTTTAGAGCAGGGACTTCATCAAAATGTGATTTAGTTGTGATTGTGACTCCATCACCGTATGCCAAAACAGTCTGTACAGACCAAACTTCAAACGCAATGGTTACATCTTCTGCAGTGCTCGAACTATCCACATACATCCATATAGTGCCAGTGCCAGTGCCGTTTTCAAATGTCTTGTTCCACAGCGTAATGTTCATATCGGCACGATCGGCACGTCCTCTCCGGGTAATTTTGTTCTTTACCCTGATCGGTTCATCTGTTATTATCTCCAGCGCTTTTCCATGTATGGTGCCGATGATTTCGCAACTTGCATTTGAACTGGGTACGTTATCCGGGTACGAATAGATTGTAAGATTATCCATAACCTCTGATATGCTTCCGTCCTCATCGATAGCAATCGGAACATAGATGATTGCAGTTCCATTAACTGGTGAAACAGTTACATCGTATACAAATGATGTTCTGCCTATTAGACCCATACACCCTGATACACTAATACAGATAATTATAATAAAAATAATTAATTTTGTTTTCATGATTGTAACCTGGGTTGCGCAATTAGGTAATTCTTATGATTGGTATATATCTGATTTATACATACCAAAAAAATAGGCGGTTGGGTAGTAGCCCAACCATTCCCATTATCTCATCTGTCATGGGGTCTTTTCTCAACCAGTTCTCCTGTTTCATTGACCCATCCGTTCTCAGTCAATTTCTGGTACAGATCCGGATGATCCCTCTTGATGTCATCGATCGTTATGCTCATATTGTCATCGAGAACTTCGACAATTATGGATTTTTCACCGGTATGTCTCTCGGTAGATTCTCCAAGATATTGCTTGTATGCTTTTACAAGTTCCTCGTTACCAACTGTTTGCTCAATACTGATTGTGACATCTCCCGTCTCTGTATCAACTTCTTTATGCGGTATCAGCAATCCTTCGTCGATTAATCGCCTTCCAACCGCCATCCTGATTTTAACCATCGTTGCATGTTCCTCATCGGTGTCTGAAACATTCAGCGAAGCTAATGATCCATACAGCGGCAGTGATAGACGTGATGATCCGTAACTATCCAGATCCTCTACATCGTCAACTGCTTGTGGATAATATGTATCGTATTCTTCATGGTACGCGTAGATGATCGTGACAGCTATCATTAGTCACGTCTCATACACATACTTTAATTTCATTGAAACTATCCCTAATAAAATTCCAAGAAATACTCCCACCCAGTACATTAAACTGCCAAAACCCGGCTTTGCAGCCACCTCCCAGTCGCCTATATCAAATGATATGATGACTATTATGATCCACAAGATTACAGTTAATATTTTCCAAACATTTTTCTGTTGCATTATCTTCCTCCTTCCTAAAAAAAAATAAAATTGGAATCGCATTATATAGGCACATTATAATAATGCGATCCAATTTTCACTTGGATGTTCTGCAAGCCTGGTAATACAGCATATACTGGTATGAGTGCCAACGATGCCCAACTGATAAACACATCTATGCTACCGTCAGGATTGGATTCGGCATAGTCCACTGCTATGATCACCAGAATCAACGCTGCTGCAAACGCCGCTGCATATGCCCCCGCTGGTGGGCATATAATTGCAATAACCGCAACTATAAGCGCAATTGCTGCCGATCCACCTTCTATGATTAAGTCCTTATCTTGGGGGCCAAAATGCATATGCAGACCGCTGGCATCAGTCCAGTAATAGGAATCCTTGCCAAAGGAAACATCCTTTGCAATTACTCCATCTGGCTGTACCTCAAATACGTTGAACTTCCAGACTTTCTTACCATCAACTTCTTCTTGCCACTGCGTTACAAAGAACTTTTGTTCCTTGTCGTCGGCCAGAACAGTTGCGTAGTATTCCTTCTCATCTTCTTTGTCAGTAATCCAATCGATTTTGACGTCTTTTAAACGTTTTTCGATCTCTGCTTTTTCTGCATTTGCACTCACCGCTGGCACAAATGCCATTCCTACAAGCAACATTGCCATGAGCAATGCGCTTATTCTGATTCCTTTACTTCCTTTCATGTCGTTTTCCTCCTTTGTGGTTTGTGTTCTATCTTCCCCGGAGGCACGACCAAAAACCTTAAGTAACGATAAGGCGTAACTTGGTCATGCATTCGGGCGGTTCTCGGGGTTCGGCTTGCTCTTGCGGAACGTTCGAACCCCGCGTGACATCCAACTGATGCCACAAACCTTACTGTGAAACACAGTCCATATAAAGTTTCTATGTAGAGTCTCTAACTGTTTGAGAATCATCGGCGCGCTGCTGAAATTCGATATGCGAAGCCAGTGTACCAATCATCTAACACATCACCAAACCGCCGCGCCACCATATATTCACTGACCCGGAGTTAACCTAATTCCACGACAGTTCATATGTGTTCGGTTAAGCAACCCAGCCTTCCATTAACCGTTCCCGTTTGATATTCGGATCACATCCATGATTTAAATATATATTATACAATACTAA
>JAYEFK010000098.1:0-1777 GCA_034658575.1 Methanobacteriota archaeon | reverse complement strand
GCCAGAAGAGTTTAAGAAAAAGATCAGAGGGGGTCACGATCGTGAGTGAAGCTGTAAAAGAAGGTATTGAGATTGCCTGAGGTGGAGGTGTTCAGATGACCAGATATTTCGAAGTAACCGACCGGGACTGCGCCGCAAGGATCGGAAGATTGATGCTGGATCAGCGAATCCGGACGCCAGCGATCCTCCACTCCGAGTTGCTCGTGAAGCATCAAGGCAGCATCATCGATTGCGGGTGCGTGTGGGACCGGGACGGCAGCCCGGAAAGATCGGCTGATCCCGATAAACTGCTGATACTGCCGCACAGGTCTCTTCCGCCCCATGCGCCATTAGAGATCGTCAACCGCCCGGCGCAACCACTCTCGCCACAGATAGCCAGTCATGATGGCGCTGTTGGCGAGGTGATCCATCCGGCACAGACAGATGTACCAGTCGGTCGTGACCTCTATGTGATCGGTGCGGCGGCACTCTTTGGGAACCGGGCAAGGGCACTCGTCGATGCCGTGCTGAGACTGAAGAATAACACAATGCCAGACACCGCGGTGTACGCGCCCGCGCTCGCAACGCCAGAGAACCTCGCTGTGCTGATCCATCTCGGAATCGATCTCGTTGATGACACCGCTTGCACAATACGCGGGTATCAGGACATGTACCTGACAAGAGAAGGTGCAAGACCGGTCGACCGTCTGCGTGAGTTCCCGTGCTCGTGTGCGGTCTGCACAGGGATCGGAACACCGGAAGAGTTGCGCAGCCTCCCGAGGTCAGAGCGTGCCAGACTGCTTGCAGATCATAACACCGCCAGATTGAGCGAAGAATTGAGAACCGTACGCGAATGCATCCGCGATGGCAGCTTGCGCGAGTATGTGGAGAAGCAGTGCAGATCCCAGCCGTATCTCACGGCGGTGCTCAGGTTGCTGGACTCTGAGCACACATATCTCGAGGAGCGCACCCCGACGGTGCGGAAGAGCGTTCTCGTTGCAAACACCGCGGAATCGCAGAACCGCGTCGAGGTCACCAGATTTGCAGAGCGTGTGCTTTCTCGATTCACTCCGCCCGATGCCGATACAGATACCCTCGTGATACTGCCGTGCTCGGCAAAGAAACCATACTCGCTATCGCAGTCTCATGCAAGGTTCTTCGATGCGCTCAAAGGGTACCGGCAGCAAATCCATGAGATCATACTGACATCGCCGCTCGGCGTTGTTCCACGAGAACTCGAGACAGTATATCCTGCGGCGCACTACGATATCGCTGTCACAGGAGAGTGGAGTCTCGATGAGACTGTGTGGGTAGCAGCGTGCCTGCGCACATATCTTGCGAAACATGCGTACAAAAACATCATAGCGCACGTCAGCGGCGGATTTTTCGATGTCTGCAAGATAGTTGAGCGTGATCTCGGAATCGAGATTGTGTACTCTGCTGCTGCCACCGGAGGTCTGCTGTCGGATGATTCACTTGCCAGCTTGCGGGAATCTGTTGCCGGGATCAGAGCATCGCAATCGCGCGGCAGAAGCAGGAGATCCCAACTCGCTACGGTTCGAGCGATTGCGGACTACCAGTTCGGGCGGGGCGTTGGGGAACAACTGATCCCGGATCGTGCACGGGTAAAATCAGGTAGGGCAGGATTCAGGATATTCGCGGATCGTGAGCAGATTGCGTCATCCACCAGATTTGGTACGATCGCACCGACGCTTGCAGGGGCTGCCAATATGCCGCCTGACATCTACCGGGTCGAGATCGATGATTTCCTGCCGAAAGGATCGATCCTTGCGCCCGG
>JAYEFK010000097.1:0-8154 GCA_034658575.1 Methanobacteriota archaeon | reverse complement strand
TCAATACGCTCCTGTTCCTCTTCTGTACATGTTTCGTTTGGTTTTGCCATAACGCATCATCAGATGCGCTATGTTTTTACGCTGAAATTTCACAACTGTACGCGATTGTGCTGAGCCTTTCCACTTAAGCAGTATCTCCGAATCCACGAGAATTCGCAAGAACATCGAGAACAGGCAGACTGAAACCCCATAAATCTAAAGACTGTTAGGGCGTACAATTTGAAGCTCAGCCTCCAAATCTTCTATAGCATCAAAGAACGCGGTGTTGATGAGCAGTATCTTAAACAGCGGTACTTTTGGGCTACGCATAGCAGATTACAACCGATGATCGATGCTTGCTTTGACTATCAAGAGACATTGGAACGGTATCCTGAATTATTTCGACTCAAGAATCACTAATAGTATCTTAGAGGGAATTAATAGCGTTGTGCACTTATTAAAGAGGGGTGCTCGTGGTTATCGAAATATCCGGAATTTCATGACCATGATTTTATCTTCGGTTGGGGCACCTGGATTTCCAGTTACTCACATGAAATAGCGAAGAGCCTGATTTCTGAATCACCCGCAAAACCATCTCCAAGCCCGGGATCCTTTCCACATACACTTTACCGCAGTTCCCGAACCACCGCCTCAACCATCACATCAACAGGCGGCTTTCGCCCGGTCCATATCGAAAACGCCTCCGCGCCCTGATGCACAAGCATCCGCACGCCTTCAACGATGGTGGCACCTTTTTGCTCCGCTTCCAGAAGCAGTCTTGTGCGGCGGGGGTTGTACACGATATCGAATACGGCAAGTCCGGGGCGCAGGAGACCTGCGGGCACGGGTGTTGCATCGACATCGGGATGCATCCCGACCGACGTGGCATTGATCAGGATGTCCGCGTCAGCGATCTTCCCGGGTATCGCGCCAAGCTCTATGCTCTCGATCGAGGGGGTTTTCCCGAGTTCGGATAGTCCGCTCCTCACATCCCTGGCAAGTCTGTCCGCGCGTTCCTTTGTCCGGTTCGCAATGACGATATCTCCGCCGCTGTATCCGAACTGAAACGCAATCGCCCGCGCCGCACCACCTGCACCGATGATCAGGACATTCCTTCCCCGGGCATGGACTCCAGCATCCTCGAGCGCACGCATCGCGCCGATTCCATCTGTGTTATACCCGGTGATGCCGTCAGCGAAGTCGATTGTATTTACAGCACCGATCCGCGCTGCGATCGGATCAGGTTCGACGTATTTCAGTGCCTCTTCTTTGAGCGGGATAGTCAGGTTAAGTCCGCCGAACCCGAGTGCTTTTGCCCCGTATATCGCATCTTTAAGGTATGAGGGGCGTACCCTGAACGCGTGGTATATACACGGCATCCCAAGCGCCCCGAATGCCGCGTTATGCATAGCAGGGGACATGCTGTGGCTGATCGGATCACCAAGCACTGCGTAAACTTTCATCATGTTACCAATGGGCGGCTTTCGATCTTAAACTTCCCTGAAAGGGATTGTGATGCAGCATGTCCGCTATCCTAACCTGTGCCTGCATACAGGCACTTACCTTGCAACCACTTTTTCAGATCGCTTCATCCGCCTTCTCTTTGTACCCGCAGATGAGTAGCGCTGGGCTGGACCGGGTCGCTTGTACGTCACATTGCTGTGCTCTACCAGCCGAATCTTGCCCTTTCTGCCCTTGATCTTCACCCATTGGATACTTCCTGTTTTTCCCATATCTTACACCTCTGGTAATTTCGATATCGACCGTTTTATAGCATCGGTCGGTTCTTCCGGATCCACGATCCGCCCGTTCAGATAGTCATCATACGCAGCAAGGTCGAAGTCTCCGTGCCCGCTTCCGCAGAAGAAGAGCACCTTCTCTTCGCCAGTCTCCCTGCACCGCAGCGCCTCCTCGACAACGCCGTGCACGCAGTGCGCGGTCTCGGGCGCAAGTATGAACCCTTCGGTTCTTGCAAAGAGGAGCGCTGACTTGAATACATCGGTCTGTTTGTATGCAACCGCATCCATATAGCCCTCATGCGTCAGTTTCGACAATAGTGGCGAGTTGCCATGATACCGGAGACCTCCTGCATGGATTCCTGCCGGAACAAAGTCGTGTCCGAGCGTGTACATCTTCAGAAGCGGGGTCATCTTCCCGGCATCTCCGAAATCATACGCATACGCGCCTTTCGTAAGCGTCGGACATGATGCGGGCTCGCATGACACTATTCTTGGACTGTCCGCCTTCCCCTGCAGGGTATCTCCGATGTACGGGAATACCGCGCCTGCGAAGTTGCTTCCGCCGCCCACGCATCCGAACATGACGTCAGGAGTCTCTTCCGCGATCTCGAACTGCTTCTGCATCTCAAGCCCGATCACACTCTGGTGCAGCATCACATGGTTGAGAACGGATCCGAGCGCGTAATTTGCATTATCATGCGTTGCAGCATCCTCGACCGCCTCTGATATCGCCATGCCAAGACTGCCTGAGGTATCAGGGGTCGCTGCAAGGAACCGTCTTCCACATTCGGTCATATTGCTCGGGCTCGGGAACACCTTCCCGCCCCACGTCTCCATCATTACCCTGCGGTATGGTTTCTGATCGTAACTGACCCTGACCATGTACACAGTGCATTCGAGATCGAAGAGGCGCGTGGTGAACGAAAGCGCAGATCCCCACTGTCCTGCTCCGGTTTCGGTTGTGATCCGCTCGATTCCGGCTTTTGCGTTGTAATACGTCTGTGCAACTGCCGTATTTGGCTTATGGCTTCCGGGTGGGCTTACGCCTTCCCATTTGTAGTAGATTTTGGCAGGCGTCTTCAATGCTTTCTCAAGCCGCATCGCCCGGTATAGCGGGGTCGGTCTCCAGAGCTTATAGATATCGCGAACCTCGTCCGGGATATCGATCCACCGGTCTGTGCTCATCTCCTGCTTGATAAGCGACATCGGGAATATCGCAGACAGATCATCCAGAGTTACTGGTTCCTTTGTCTGCGGGTTAAGCGGCGGATCAAGCGGTGTCGGCAGGTCTGCCGCAATGTTGTACCATCGCTTTGGCAGTTCGTTTTCGTCGAGTATGATCTTCGTAACGTCCATTTATGATAACTCCGATATTGTGCCGGACTGTGACTTTGGTTCTGGCATTCTTAAAAGTTGTGCTGCACCCGGGATGCGATAGATAAAAAGAATACCTATGAGAACAGAATAACAGATATGCCCCACAAGTGCACCAACTGCGAACACATATTTGAGGACGGTTCAGTCGATATCTTAAATGGCTGCCCGAATTGTGGGTGGAACAAGTTCCTGTATGTGCCAGCAAAACTTGCGACCGAGACCGAGACCGGTGCAGAAGACACGGACGCTGGGATGCAGTCGGATAAGGTAGAAGAGGAGAGGGAGACGGTGCCTGATATGGAGGTTGAATCGATCCGCATCCTGGAGAAAGGGTCTTATGAACTGAATCTCGAATCGCTGCTCGATCGGGAAGAGATCATCATGTCTATGAAGGAGGACGGGCGGTATCTGGTACATCTTCCTTCGGTCTTCGATAAAGGCAAGAAGGATCGGTGAACCCTGGATCGCAGGTCTTGCAGAGCCTATGAGGTATCCCTGTCGAGAGTAGTCCACCCAATTGTATGCCAATAATTTTATACCTCTACATGAAACTACACCAGCCGCGACCACGATATCCATATATCCGGATGCAATTGTAAGCCCGCCGGATGCATATACTGCCTCCACGCGCGTGGACGGCGTGTGCCGATGGGATTTTTGATTGTGAGAACCAATAATCTTGCATAACAAATTTGTTATATAACAATATTGTTAGGTGATAACGTTGTTACCAGTAGGCAATCGGAGATGATTTCATCGATCGTGAAATGGAGACTACAATGAGAAAGATTACCCCGTCTGATATGACACACCACACACGTTTTAAGATATGAGATCACAGATACATCATAACGTACCGATGGAGGTAATATAGGTTGAAAATTCTTGTAAGCGACCCCATTGCAGAAGAGGGCTTGGAGATACTTAGGGCAGAGCATGATGTGGACGTCAATACCGGTCTTCCTGAGGACGAACTCGTAAGCATCATACCCGGGTACGATGCCCTCGTGATCAGAAGCGGGACAAAGGTAACAGAAAAAATTATAAATGCAGCAGACCGCCTCAAGATCGTTGGCAGGGCTGGAGTAGGCGTCGATAACATCGATATCGCCGCAGCGACGAGGAAAGGAATAATCGTTGCGAATACGCCCGAAGGGAACACGATCTCGGCAGCAGAACACACGATCGCGATGATGCTTGCGCTATCACGGAATGTGCCGCAGGCGAACGCCTCGTTGAAGGCTGGCAAGTGGGAGCGTAAACTGTTCACAGGAAGCGAGGTTCGTGGGAAGGTTCTCGGCACGATCGGGCTTGGAAGGGTAGGAATCGGGGTCGTGAAACGTGCGCAAGGGCTTCTAATGAAGGTCGTCGCTTATGATCCGTTCATACCAAAAGAGCGTGCAAAGGAACTCGGGATCGAACTCGTAGACCTCGAGACCGTGCTTAAGAAGTCCGACTACATCACGGTGCATACGCCACTCACCGACGAGACCAGAGGCATGGTCAGCGATCCCCAGTTCGAGATGATGAAGCCCGGTGTCAGGATCATCAACTGCGCACGCGGCGGGGTCATCGATGAGGATGCGCTCGTGCGGGCGGTCAATAAAAACCAGATAGCAGGTGCTGCACTCGATGTCTTCGTAAACGAGCCGCCGACAGGAAGCCCGCTTCTTGATCTGGATCGTGTGATCGTAACGCCGCATCTCGGGGCGTCTACAGCGGAGGCGCAGGTTGCGGTTGCGGTCGATGTCGCGGATCAGGTGCTTGCAGCACTCCGGGGCGAGTCTGTAACGAGCGCGATCAACCTGCCGCAGATCCAGTCCGACGCCGTGAGTGTGGTTGCGCCGTATATCGACGCCTCCGAGACGATCGGGAGTATGTGCGCCCAATTGCGCCGCAATTTCGATGCAATCGAGATCGAATACTCTGGCGCGATCTTTGACACCGATCTCAGGATGGTTACGCTTGCAGCACTCAAAGGCGTACTTTCGCAGTCGATGGGATCGAGCGTTAACTATGTGAACGCGCCGGAACTCGCAAAGGAGCGGAAGATAAAGATTAAGGAGAGTAAATCGACCGAGACTGTGGAACAGCAGTCGATAACGATCGCGCTTACCGGAGGGGGCGAGTCGAGGTCGGTCACAGGTGCGCTCATCAACGACAGCCTGCGGATACTCGATATTGATGGATGCCGTCTCGATATCGTACCATCGAGCTACATGGTCATCTCACGGCACGAGAACCGCCCGAATATCATCGGTCCCTGCTGCATGATACTTGGCAGGGAGAAGATCAACATATCAGGGATGCAGGTCAGCGAAACCGGAACAGACGATAAGGCGATCATGGTCCTGAATGTCGACTCAGCCGTTCCTGATGCGCTGCTCGACGAGATCCGGGGTGTTGACGGGGTCTCTGATGCCGAACTGATCAAAGTGTGATCGAGAAGATGAGCATGGATATGAGAAAGCGGATCTACTACCGTTTCCCAGAGCGTGATGTTCACTTCGAGCAGAAATACCGGTACTATGAGGACCTCCCGTATCTGGTCCGGACGATGGCAGGGCTGGATGGACGACATGAGATGTTCACCACGGAATCGCCTGACCGAAGGAGGCACACCATCCAGGCAAAGCGCGAGATTGCGGCATACATCGTCGAGAATAATCTCGATTTTGCGCATTTAAGTCCTGCCAGCGTGGACGCGGTTCTGGCAGGGATCGAGAGTGTCGGCACGCTCGATTTTAAGATATTGCTAAAATATAGCCGCCTTGATGAAAAATATAAGATGATCGCATTTACAGGCGATGACTATCTGGTGCGGATGCATCTGGACGGTGATCTGCTCACGCTTACGGTTCATCTCGATTCCGGTCCCGGCAGGACTGAGTGCAGGCAGGTGGCAGACATAGTCGTCGAGGCGCTCCGGCGGGGGACTGCATGACTCTGGAACGGGTCGTTGCCCACGTGTTTCGGAAGAAGGGCAAGGTGACCTCGATCAGTGAATTCGTGTTTGCGCTCTCCCTCGATCTGAAATGGTTCTCGCCTGATCAGGCAGAGTCGGTACTTACGAATGCAGAGCGACGAGGGCTTGTGCGGATCACCGATGAAGTGGTTGAGCCGTTATTCGATATTCATTCGGTGGAGATTCCGATCGATTTCAGACCTGACCAGAGCATAATAAATCGCCAGGAGCAATCTGTCGATGCCACTGCCGGCAAGGGCGGGGCATTACTCGAAGAGACCGAAGAAGCATCTGCTGAGGAGACTGTAATCGACTGGGTGGTCGAGCAGCTATCCGGCGTTAAAAGCAAGCAGGAGGTAATACGCCTGATCAATGATGCACAGGAACGTCTCGGGATTGTCGAAACGGATGCGGTTGCACTACTCGTTGCAAGGACGTGCGGCATCGATGTTTCCGGGATGATCGATGAGGTGTATGAGCGTCTGGTGCGTTAACGCTGACGCCCTTGCAGGCAGTGGCATCGACGGATCACTCTTTAGCGTTCCATTAACGTGTCAGTTCGACGAGCTTCAATGACAATCCCTTCACACACTCGTCAGGAGCGTTTCCGATCACATCAGAGATTGTACACTTGTCACCGAATTCCAGTCCGACCGGATGGCAGAGGTCATGCATCGTACACTCGCTTCTCTTGCATGTTGGCGGCTCAAAAACGATCTTAGATCCTTTGAATGCTTTTTTTGATTCGATTGCAGATATGATCGGAGATTCCACAATCTCCACCGCCTGCACGCCCTCGTCGTGTACATCGCATGAATGTGTGGTAGTGGTTCTGATATTTACGATACGGTATTTTCTCCCGGGGCTCAGATTCATGCAACTGTTCTTGAATCTGCAATCCCCGCATTCCGGAGCAGGACCTTTGAATATGAACTCTGTTCCGACCTTTGCAATCCGAACTCCAATGAGCGTGATGGTTGTATTAAGTTCCATTATTTCACCTTTGCAAATTGATGTGATTTGATACGGTCGCCAAGTATTAAAATCTTGACCCAACACCTTTACATCCGCCACCAACAAAAGGGTAATCATGAACTATCAACTCCAGTGCATCGAGTGCCATGCCCTATACGATCCTGATGAGATCATATACACCTGTCCATCCTGCGGCGGACTTTTAGAGGTGATCTATGACTTATCGGAGATCGATTTTCACAAAACCGATGAATGCAGATCGGTCTGGAAGTATAAGGCACTCCTTCCTATAAATATCAAGCCGGTGACGATTCAAGAGGGTGGAACCCCCTTATACCGCACAGAACGACTCAAGGATGACCTGGAGCTATCCGAGGTCTTTGTCAAGCACGAGGGACTGAACCCGACAGGGTCGTTTAAGGATCGAGGCATGACTGTTGGTGTGACAAAGGCGATCGAACTTGGCATGAAGACGGTTGCATGTGCTTCCACTGGTAACACATCTGCCTCGCTTGCGACTTATGCGGCAAAAGCAGGGATTCCTGCGGTGGTGCTGCTTCCCGGCGGGAAGGTTGCACTCGGCAAGATCGCACAGGCACTGATTCATGGCGCAAAGGTCTTAAACATCCACGGAAACTTTGACGAGGCACTCCGGCTCGTGCGCGAGGTCTGCGACGAGTACGGGTTCTATCTCCTGAATTCGATCAATCCGTTTCGGCTGGAGGGGCAGAAGACGATCGCTTTTGAGATCGTGGACGAACTCGGGTGGGAGGTGCCTGACCGGGTCATACTGCCTGTCGGAAACGCTGGAAACATCTCTGCGATCTATAAGGGGTTTAAGGAACTGAAAGAACTCGGCATCACCGGCGCGATCCCGAAGATGACCGGCATTCAGGCAGAGGGTTCGCGTCCGGTCGTGGACGCTATAGACCGCGGACTTGCAGAGATCGTGCCCGAGGCGAACCCTGAGACGATTGCAACTGCGATACGGATCGGGGATCCCGTAAACGCTGCAAAGGCACTGCGCGCGATCAGGGAATCGGGCGGACTTGCGATCTCGGTCTCTGACGAGGAGATCATTTCTGCGCAGCGTGATCTGGCATCGGTGGAGGGGATCGG
>JAYEFK010000096.1:10120-24630 GCA_034658575.1 Methanobacteriota archaeon | reverse complement strand
ACTTGCACTGCACGTCACCTTGTAGTATCGCTGGTCATCATCGCCTGCATTCGTGTCCTGCCATGACGTGCTTGAGGTTGTTGCATTCGGCGTCGCCGAGAATCCTGCAGTCAGGTTGTTTGTGATGTAGATGTCGAATGATGAACAAGTGCCAGTCCAGTTGCCCCAGTCAAGAGTCACATTCGTACCATCCCATGTTGGAACCAGATACGGCTCTCTAATTACCCAGAACCGATCAAGTTTATCGGTATCGCTCGCAAGCAGATCAGCAGCCTTGTATGCCCAGTAATCCTCAACTGCTGCTGCAAGCCAGACGCTTGGACCTGCATCCCTCCAGTCGGCATTGCCACTGTACGGATTATCACATGCCTCGATCACACCACCCATGTAAGAAGTGTCATCCGAGTCATCGGTCATATAACTTCCATCGAAATATACTGGCAAACCAACAACCAGACGCTGGGAATTGATGTCTGCGATGATCGGGTTGTTCGATGGAGTTCCAAGCAATATCAGGTTGTTGTTCTGCTTATCACTCGAAGAAACATCCGCAACCTTCTTCTTGCTTATAGTCACAGACACACCAGCATTGATAAGCCCGGTCTCAACGGCATTCGCCTTGGATGGATAACCGAGTTCATCAGGATATACGATGATAATGTCATGCACCGTCCCGTTGTATCCGTGTATGAATGGTTCCGGATAATCCATCACAGGTCTCGCCTTGAAGCTGTCTGCACTTGGAGAGTTCACATACTTCAAAAACTCCCAGTGTATTGTATCGTCTTCATGGAGCGGATATGTTTCCCATCCACAGCCACCCTCACCCCATGGAATCGGGATGCCGTTTACGAATGGATACCAGTAATACCGCATCGTATCGTTCTGTTCGAGCCCGTCGACCGACGCGATGGGTGTACTGCCGCCTGATGTTGTGCTGTTTGCAACACTTCGGAGAAGTTCCACAGGATTTGCACCTTCCGGAGCAAGTTTTACGACATCGAACATCTCCACATCAGTATTACCTGAAATATGTCCATTGTATGTAGAACCATCTCCGTAATGGTGAGTATCCAGGATGCGGCACGCCACGATATTCGCGGTGTTTCCGGCACTATTGTCGCTCTCATCGCTCTCTGCGATGGTGTTATCAGGATCAAGATTCACGGTCACGCTCTTTGCCCCTTTGGATAGAGTAGTCTCAAACTCCACAAACCTGTAGCACTTTGCACGGAGCCATGTCGTCGCGTTGACCGATCCTGATGGTGTGACAAGTTGTACCTTGAACATACTACCTGCACTACCTGCATCACCTGTTCCTTCATTTCTGACCTTCATCCTGACAATCGTGTTGTTGTTTGCGGTATGCTTGGCGTATGCTGGATGGAATGTGATATCATCCGATAGAATCTCAAGATTCGCAGTGCCCGCAGCAAGTACCGTCACAGGTTTCGTGGTCGCATTATTGTCTTCATCCAACTCAGTCACTTCACCACCCGCGTCGGCTGTAGCCACAAGGTCGTAATTTCCGCTGCTCGGGGGTGTCCAGTAATACGTGGAGACATTCTCACTCTCATCCCCAGTACCAAGTCCTGTTGCGAGGTTAGTCGTGTTCGTCTGCGTCCCTACCTCGAAGACCAGATCGAACGCACCAGCAGCCTCATTCCCAATGTTTCGAACCGTTACATCAATCGCGTAGTTCTGGTTTGCAACAAGCGCGGTTGGTATCTGCCTATCCTGCTCGACCAGTGTACCGATATCAGTTACAGTAAGATCTGGCGCTATCGTCTCGTTCAGGAAGACTGCAAGTACTGCCCGGGTCGCAGAGTCAGAATCGCGGATAAACTCCAGACTATTGGATCCTGCATTTATCCAGTTCTGGTGGATATCCCATTTATCGACATCAAGCCTGTTATTCGTCCATGAACTATCAGGCGTACTGCCGCTGCCATCTGCGGTATCAGCAACATCAAACTGATGTCCATTGAACTTGAGTATATCATTCTCAGGAGATGGGTCTCCTACAAAGTACCCGGTCCACAGGGTGGCATTCTTGGTAGTGCTCATCGTCCCGCTGAACGTTGTCGTGCTTGTCGCTTTGCGGCAGGTGCATGACGTATCGCCGGTTCCCAAATAGACATATCCCTGATTGACCCAGTAGCACTTTCCTCCATCCTCGTAGCACACGATAAGAACGGCTGCGGACACCCACCCTACGTCAAAATCCTTTGTTGTGACCGTGGCATCGTTGGTTGTGCCGCTGTTTACAATATCGGTCACATTCCAGTAGTGCCAGTAGTTCCCATAACCACATGCAACATAGTACCCATCATCCTCGGTGTTTCCACCGGTATACGATGTAGTCACGTATGCGTCGTGGTCGGTGCATCCGGTTCCATTACAGAAACTGATGTTGATCCAGCCCGGACTGTTTCCGGATGCCCAGACTCCAGTGTAGAATCTTGCCCATTTGATATTCCCTGACGGAACACCAAAGTCCTGTTGATATGGAGAGGTGCCTAAACCATGTCCTCCGCCCACATAGACGTCGCCTGTACCGCTGATCACTGTACTCAGATCTGCACAGTATTCCGCAGATACTGGCGCGCTACATGCTACCAGCATCGCCAGCAGCAGGATCGCAGTTACATATCCCCGTTTCATTATATTGCTCGCATCTTTTATCTGGTTTGTTCAACCGCGGGCAGACGCCAACTGCATCGCAGTTCGTTCGTATCAGTTATACTATGATTATGTATCATAGCACTTGATAGCATGTACATGAAAGTTATGCTATATAAACTTTATGGTTTGGCTTGTATGTGTGAAAATGGTGTGAAATTATTGATTAATGCACACATAAAAATCGATGTGCTACGCAGATATTGGCACTACAGTGTGAGAGATCGTGATACCTAGATGTGCATATCGGCGCGCAAGAGTGCGCGCGATGATCCGGACTGGCGTATCAATCTGTTTCCTGTCCGGTATCGATCCACACAAGAAGTGCGCAAGCCGCGCCGCAGATTCATGATCCATTCGAGCAGCGAGAACATACCGACATCGCCGCTTCCACCTATTGTGAGAAATTCTTTCATTCCCTGCATAATCCTTCCGGTAATCTCCTTGGTAAACTCACCGCCTGTCAGGTGAAGCGTCATGTTCTCACCCGCGGGAAGATCGAGGTGCGGGATGCGAATCATCTGCTTTCTGGAGGGTCACATTGAAGTCGTGAGCATCGCTTCTCCCATCGTTTCTGACGTGATGTTCCGGGTTAAGTGGCTAAACACCCAACGAAAGGATTAATAAAGGCAGGATTAGAGTATAATCTCATGAGTAGTGTCATATCAAAAGGTGCAGATGCGCTTGTCAGAGGAAAATTTTATTCCACAAAGAATGAACTTTTCGATGATGCACTAAAAACTTTTTTTGAGTTTAACAAAGATATGCGGATAGCCGCAGTTGTAGAACTATATAAAACTGATGAAATGTCTCTCTCAAAAGCAGCTGAATTAGCAGGAGTCGGTACTGAGGAGATGAAGGATCATCTGGCAAAGGCTGGTGTGAGGCTAAGGAGAGGCTTTTCAAAGGATAAGGGAAAAGAACTGGCTATGCTGACCAGATGATACTCATTGATACCTGTATCCTGAGTTCGCTGGCTAAGACAGACAGATTGAGTTTATTGAATATTTTTTTCAAAAATCATTTCTGTTATATCACTCCTGCCATATTAAGGGAATTGAACACAAACAAGGTTGCAGGGTTTAAATTCGTTGATAAGATAGAAGAACTGATAAGTTTCAGGGATACAAAAAATAAGATTTGTATCCTATCACCTGAATCAAGAGAGCTTGAACTGGCTTGTATGCTCCAGGAGAAGTATAAACTGAGTCTTACTGACTGCGAATATATTGTTCTGGCGAAATCGAGAAATACCATCCTGCTGACAGATGATACCTACCTCGGCAAGGTTGCATTCAAAGAAGGGGTTGAGAGTGTATATGATCTGAAGAGTATATTGGAAGCAAACATAATTGAGGGAGAAATTGAAAATCGAAAAGAATTGGAAGAGATTATTGAGAGTTTGAAACAAAAGGATTATTATTTGTTTTCTGAAGGTGATTTGAGAGAACTTTTCTCATATTTCTCGTAAATATGACCATAAACTAAAAACCACAACCTGTTGAACATTTATCAGCGATAGATAAAACTACAAACCTTCTGCATATCCAGCGCTCACACTTACCCCCACTCCTCTGCTCCATTAAGTATCCGGGATACACAAAAAACAGTAGCACAAACCACACCGCAGACTTCATGATCCACTCGGTTAGCGGAAACATTCCAGCACCGCCGCTTCCACTTATTGTGAGAAATTCTTTCATTCCCTGCATGACCCTTCCGGTGATCTCTTCGATAAACTCACCACCTGTCGGGTTGCTGCCGCCCCCGGTTCCTCTGGGTTCGGTCACATCACTACACTCATCACGAACACGTACTTTGCACCCTCTGCGGCGTCTATATACCATAAACTCACCCCAATCGACGCAGTGGGACAACTCTTACTTTACTCTCGGTCACAACAACGAAATTCCGCCCAAATTTTATTCCGGATTCTAAAAGAATCCATTTCAGCATCTTAAAAATGTAACCCGGAGATCTCAAGGGGATTCTAAGCAGAATAACTCCACAACCATCCTTCTGAATATCAGATAACCAAAATCCTTATCAAAAGTGATGATGATCAACCGCTGCTCGGATGAGATCTCTATAATCTTCTCATCGTTCAGACCACGAAATTCTTCCAAAACCGAAATTATTTCGACTCCCAATTCATGAAGTCGTTTTATCACCGCGTAAGGTATGTTTTCGTCCGCCAGAAACCTCACGCTATTACCTTCTGCGATATGGGATATACATGCTCTTCCTTCAGAAGATCGGCAGCATATTGTAGTGCGGCAAGGATATCTGCCTCACCTATCTGCGGATAGTTCTCGGATATCTCTTCATAAGTCCAGCCGTTAGCCAGAAGTTCCAGAAGAAGTTCGACAGAGATTCTTGTTCCTCTCAGTATTGGCTTACCTGCGAGTATCTCTGGATCGATTATTATGCGGTCATTTGATTCCATCGTTTATACCTCTACTTATTACTTCTCTGTGGACTGCTTAATGCTATTGGGGCACCCTCACCAGCCCATAACTCCTCTGCTCCATCCGGTATCCAAGCCCCACGAAAAGCATCAGCACAAGCCACACAGTGCCCTTCATGATCCACTCCGTTAGCGAGAACATGCCAGCACCACCACCTCCACCCTCCGAGAGAAAATCTTTTATTCCCTGCATGACCCGTCCGGTAATCTCCTCGGTATACTCGCCGCCTGTCGGGTTGCTTCCACCCCCGGTTCCGCGGGGTCCGGTCTGGTTTCCGAACCCGCCCTCTTCGATTACGACGTGCTTTGTTATGGCGTTGTTATCGGTCTCGGTCTCGATCCAGTCCTCACCTGATAACACATCCGCAGCAGCCGTGAGATTGTACCTACGCCCAAGCAGCATCGGAGTCCAGTTGTAGAGGTGAATCGTCATGTTCTCGTCTGCAGGGAGATCGAGTTGCGGGATTCTGACCATCTGCTTTCCGTCGATGTAGAATGTCAAATTGAAGTCGTGCGCATCGCTCCTGCCGTCGTTTCTGATGGTGGCGTCGATCGAGTGGTGTGCCCCTACTACGGTACTTGCCGGAGTGGTGAGGTTGATCACATTGAGGTCTGGCAGGAAGATAAAGCGGAGGAACGCATTGGCTGGCATTATAAAATTGCCTCTGCTTCCCATCGCGACTTCATTGTTACCCCTCTTCAGGTGATCGGTCACATCTTCCCATTGATTCCGGGTGACAGATATATAACTATCACCTAAATGTTCCCAACAATGTTTGTTTTTTCCTGCTATCGGCGTGCCTATCTGATGATCATTGAACCGTAGCACATCCCCCACACCCCCTGCCTCCGAACACAGCTCATATTGGGTATTCGTACCGAGAATCGTCATCAGCGTCGCATTCGCCTCATCCAGATCCTCAGACTCTACATCCTTGAAATGGGCGTATGCAACGCACTCACTATACGGAAGACCCGTACTACCATCGCCCTCATATTTAGCCCACTGAACATCTGCGCCCTCATTGATCCAGTACTTTGTAAGTGGCTCATCATCATCCACGTACACGACCAGAAGACCGATCGCGTGGGCACCCGAAATCCATTCTGCATTGCTCGTCACGGTCGCCACATTCTCATTACTGGTGATATAATCTTTCACGTCATAACTATACATCCCGTAACCGAAATCGTACTTTGTGGCACCCGGATTATCAGAATAGTTTCCAGCCTTGGTAAGGCTGTGTCCATTGAATATCACATCCATATCGGCTATCTCCGGGAGATAATGGTCAGGCATATTTGGATCTTGATGATACGTAAACCAGTATACCGAGAGCCGTGCAAATTTTATGTCACTGGCAGTATCAGGAATGACATCGGTGTATCTGACGGTTCCGCTAGCTCCAGCTCCCGGAAGGCGGAGATGCTCCGGATAAGCACTGTCCCCGATCGTGTACACCACCCTGCCATTAACCTCGCCCTGCGCAATATTGATCAGTTCGCCGCCGCCGGTGTATCCGCTGGAATTATAAACATGTATCTCCTCTGATGTGGCATTATTATCTTCTCCATCCGGATATACTTCGTTCGACTCGCACACATCACCCGCGGAATCTACTATCAACGACACGGTATAGTTTCCGCCAACCTCAAACTTCTCTTCCGGATTAAACTCGAACCGTATCGTGTCCTGTCCAGCAGAGAGCGGCTCCTCGATATGCTTGGTCATATTGAATACAAGATCGCCAACCGTGCCAGTGGAATACCGGTTCCTGACCTCAAGCGTGATATTGAAATCGCTGACCGGCGCTACTATATCATCCCGGTCCCCCCCGCCGTTCTTGATATACCCATCGATGACAAACCTCTCTGCATCCAGACTCAACTTATTCACCTCCGGACTGATAAACTCTATACGATCTGCCACGAGATCTGCATATACAATCGCAGTATCATTGTTGTCATCCTCGTTGCCCTCTAGCACCTCATCAAGCGGATCGATCCACACGGTCAGGTTGTATGGCTCGGTGTACCCTTCCCACGGGATATCCAGAGACTCGCGGTCCCCACCGCCAAAACCATTGATAAAATCCTCCACTGCAAAGTCATATCGATCAATCTCGAAACTTGCACGATACTTTATCTTTATACGATCTCCCTCGACCCATGGCGACCAGAAGTCGAATTTGCTCTCTTTATATTGCTCGTTTCCAACTTTTACATATCCACCTCTTATTTTCATCTCCTCGAAGTGGATATGTGTCCAGTAGCTATCATCAGTCCAGTCAATATCATCAGTCCAGTCAATACTCTTCCGAATTGTTTTATTTGGTACGTAGCAGTAATATGATCCGGAGACAGAATCATCCACATGTATATCTCGGGAGAAGAAGATCCGGGCGTCCGTGCTGCCAAACCCGGTATTTTTGAAGACGGCACTTATACCGCCATCCCCTGTAGGTGGGTGAATCTTGACAGTGAAGTCGGGCACCGCTAAGTTGAGGACTCTCACTATCTCATTGTTCGATTCATTCACCTCATGGACGCTATTATCCCTATCCAGGTTTGCATGGATGGTGTAATTCATGGAATGGTTTCCTGCACGCACATTTCTCAAGATTCCTGTGACATCAACTGTTTCATTGGGGGCAAGTGTCACTGTGGTGCGGTTGAGCACGATCTTGTATCTGTGATCCGTGATCTCAAAACCCCAGACAGGGACCGGATAATCAGGGAAGAGAGTACATGGTGTTGTGCTCAGTTTGGTCGTGTCCCCTTTTACCCACATCCAGATATCGGTCTCGTTTAACCCGCAGAGGTTGTCCGCCATGGTGTTATTTTCATCACGTACATACAGATTCCGATTGAGTTTCTGTTTCCCAGTTCCGCTGGACGTTTCAATCCTTGCAAAGTGGATACCCATCCAGTCAGCGGCTGGATAGGTAGAGGGTAGCTCCCATTCACAATCCCCAGAAGGGAACTCCCCATCATGCGGCGACTCAAGTGGATGGTATTCGGTCTTCTCTGCCCAGAGATCGACTGTGAAAGTGGCAGTGCGGCTACCCTTGTTAACGATTGTAGCGTTTACCTCAACATCGCTCCCGACTGCCGGTTTTTCGGGATCAAAGGTCAGGTTCAGAATAGCAGGATCCTTGCACGCATCGACATTGAGTGTTCTGCATACCTCATTATTGGATTCGTCGATCTCGCATACTGCGTCTTCCCTATCGACCGTAGCCTGTATGATATGGCTGCCTGCGCTCATAACCCCTCCAGTGGTGGTGTCTCTGGTTTCGCCTGCAGCAAGCGACACAGTTGTGTGGTTTGATCGCCTGTACTGATATTTATCGATGGAAAGGGTGGTGCGCCCCCAGACATAATTATAATGGGTCGTTTTCTCGACATGGTGTACATAAATCACATCTCCATCCACCCACGATGACTGATCAGTAGCTCCGTCATAGTAGCCACGACTCCACTGCACCGTCCCGTTCCCGTCCCTGATCTCAACACACCCCGCCCATGGTGCAAGGCTCATCTCATCAAAGTGCACCTTTATCGCATCTGCCCCGGGATGTGTGATCACCTGAGCATATCCATACGGAGTCAGTTCAAATCTCGGCGAGATATTGACCCACTCATGCCCGTCTATAATCGCAACATCGGCATCCCCTTTCCTGTATTCATGATACGGATCGCTCTTGTTGATGTCCATCCGGACCGTCGCGTCCACAAATACACGATCCCCATCCCGAATCATATCATTGGCGCCGATTGGGGACCCATTATGGAATAACTGCATATCGTTTATAGCAAAATCTCTCGATGGATGGACGGTCAGTGCCGTGTCTGCATAGTTGTTTTCGTAACTGTTCTCGCATACACGGTCTTCAAGATCGACAAAGACCCGGATCGGATGATCCCCGGTAAACACCTGCTGCGACATCGTGAGATTCATTGATTGGCCGGTTCTGATAATTAGGTGATCATGCCGCCAGACATCCCCGGCATGGGCGCTCATACTGACTTCGATACGCGCGTTGCTATTGTAATGCACGTTTGCTTCGTCACCATCCACAAAGAACCAACCATCGCCTTCAGGAGATACTACGAGGCTACCGTTTCGGTCATATATTTTTATATTATCTTTGACATTTTTAGCATTCGTAATTCCAACAGATATGCACCCTACGCCTTCGAGCGTTTTATTTCTCCACATCCAGCCACGCTTATAATACTGAAAATCATAGCCTCCAAGCCCCTTCTCTTCATAGAAGATATGTGCAGAGAAATTATCGGCAGGCAGTATTCCCTGATTGGCGATTGTGGTATTGATCAGTATGGTATCGGTGTCGTATATTCTGCTGCAAGTGTCATTGGTGGTTGCGTTATCCGGGGGTATGACCATGTATGTGATATCTGTGATAGACAGATCTGCACCCTGAACACTCACACCCATTGCAGCCATATTGTTTGATTCGTTGGTCTCGTGTATTTGCTTTTCAGAGTCTGCAGTAACATTGATAGTATAATTTCCAATGGTGGCATCCCATGTCGCAGACACGTTCACAAACTCGCCCATATCCAAGCTCAGGTTGGTTGTATTGGCGATCTCGGTACCGCCGGCACAGAAACTGACATTGAAGTTGCTGGCAGGTCTTATCCCGATGTTGGTAACGATGGCACTGATGTTCACTATATCACCTACTGCTATCACGGTCTCGGTGCCATTGATCTCAGTGCCGTTTGCCATTATCCGCATATCAGAGACCGTGAGATCTGCACCCCTATCGATCAGTGTTCTGGTACGTTCGTTGTTCGATTCATCGGATTCGAGGATGAGGTCTTCAGGATCGATGATCGCGGTTATGTCGTGTTCTCCAGCTGGTGTCGCATTCCACCTCACGGTCACGTTTTTCATATCGCCTGCATCCAATGATGGTATCTGCACGTCCTCCACACACCCCATATACTCATATCGGTCCATGTAAAAGCCCCATTTACCTTCGGAATAGTCGATATACAGTTCCATTATTATTGTGTCCCCATCTACCCAATCGGTTGTCAGGTTTGTGATATTGCACTCCCGAGCTGTCAGGTTCTCATTTATGTAAAAAGAACTATATTCAGGTAGAATCAGTCTTGTAAAATGTACTCTCATTTTATGTGCACCTTGGTGCTGAATCACCCACCTGTGATCAGTATGGTCAGGAAGTGGATGTGGTGTGTCGAGCATGTACGGAACTGTATGAATCCCCCCATCAGTGAATGACTCGTCTATGAATTTAACAGTTACATCACTCGCGTTCTTATTGCCCGGATTGCCCACAGTTGCCGTTATATTCACCATTTCCCCCTCTTCCGGACTTCCCGGATCGAATGTCAGGTTCGTGACTACAAGATCAGGCGCTCTTATAGAGACCGATCGACTGGATGCGTTGTTTGACTCATCGAATTCGAATGTCTCATTCTCCGGATCTGCGATCACGGTTATGGTGTGATCTCCATGAGCAGACACATCCCACTCAAATTCTGCATGTAGCGTTCCATTCTTAGCAGGGAATGGGACCACTGTGCTATTGATCAGTGTGGTGTTATCCAGATAGCAGATCAGATCAACGCTCCCGCCGCAACTGGCAAGATTTGTGATCTCTATCGTGGTGTTTATCGTAGTCAACTCACCCATTCGTAGATCCGTCGGGTCGACACTTTCGTTGTTCAGGAAAAATGTGATATCTGTGACTGAAAAATCGCGGGAACGCTTCACCGTGATTGTATCTGAATCTCCTGTATTATTTGTTGAGTTGTCCTCAATATAACTGTCCTGCGGTATCACTTCTGCCTTTATGCTGTGATAGCGCGAGATATCCCCTCCAACCTTCAGAGATGCAGTCCATGGCACGGCAATATTTGCCGAATCGCCAGCGGCAAGAGATGAAACACTCTCGGTTGTGATGAATCGCTCTCGATCAATGATTTGCATCACATCACAGAATTCTACCGTGAAGTTGCTCGCATTCATTCTGCCAAAATTGGTGATAGCAGCAGTGATATTCACCAGATCCCCATCCCAGACGATATTATCACTAACTGAGACATCGGTCACTGCAAGATCGGTTCCACTCACAGATACGTTCATTGAATTTGTGGCATTGCTGGTGGTAACGATCAATCTGGGGTTTTTCTGAATTACAGTCCAGTTCATCGACAGGTTCACAGATTCGCTGGCAGACATGGTTAGACCCATGTTTCCAAACATGGCCTGGTATCTATCGATGCTGTAATAGATGCCAAATTCATCATCCGTCACATCCTTTTCTTCCACCAGCGTTATGTTTACCATTCCAGTGCTGCCGGAAGTCCATTCTGTCCACCCCTCCAAAGGACAATTCCCGCCGTCACACATCAGCATCGGACGGTCGTTGATATAGGCTTTAACAATACCATCTGTATCGACACACACCGTTGCCGTATAGTAAGCCCGCATCATGAAAGCGCCCTGGTGTGATATATGGTGTATTATCGGGGACTTTGGCTTGGCTTTGTAATTGTGAATGTCTATGCTGTCGTTCTCCTCGCAGAACCATACCGTGCTATTTATAGCTGCACCATCGTTATTTCTGATGGTGGCTATCACATCGACAGTGTCTCCAATGATCATCTGTGCCGGATCAGTGGATATATCTGTGATCGTGAGGTTTGCAAGTGCTACGTTGATCGACCGAGTTTTATCGTTATTCAGTTCATCCTGCTCTTCTATCCCATTATTCGGATCAGCCACGACTGTTATGTTGTGTTCCTCGGTCAGGTGATTGATGTCAGGAAACGCATCCCAGACCGCTGAGGCGTGCTCTGTTTTATTCGCCTCTGCGTACACATCCACCGTATCGATAATATTGCCGTCCACGTAGAACGCTACATCGGTATCGATGCTCCTGAATCCGAGATTCCCTATAGCTGCATCGATGGTTACTGGCTCGCCCTCTCTCGGACGCTCCGGTGAAAATGTTATGTTCGTGACCGTAAAGTCATAAGGGTACCAGAGTTCCGCCGGTGTGCTGGACACGTTGTTCGATTCGTTCAGTTCAGTCACCGCACCATCCGGGTCCACGATCACCGAAATGTTGTAATAATGCCACATCACATATCTGCTCTCTGTTCCGTCCGTGATGATTGCAGGATCGGCATGCCATATTCTGCTGATATTCGTAGAGTTATGCGCGTCCAGCGATACGGTTGCGTCTGCAAAGATATACTCATATTTATCCACAGTGAACCAAACAGACTCACCAGATCCGCCGACGTAAGCATACATCCTGATAACATCGCCATCCACCCAGTCGCTCCAGCAGCTGCCCGATCCATCAATCGTCTCTACGATATTGTTGTTTTTATCGTAGATGTTAATGTATGAGTTTGTTCCCGTGCTTATATAATCAAAATGAACCCGTATCATACTGGCATTTGGCTGGGTTATAGTATCATTGGATGTATTGTGAAATCCCTCGAGATGCCTGAATATGAGCTCACCGGATCTGTTCAGTTCGCTGTGAAACTCAACTATAGCGTCAGCACTCAGATTTCCAATGTTTGCTATCGTAGCTGTTATATTGTTCGGATATTCAAACGTTAGATCAGTTTCATCCGGATACTCTGGATCTGACACGTAACCTGTGATGCATATACCTGTCACGGTCAGATCGGATGCGTCCACGAAAATCTGCCCGGTCAAACTGTTGTTCGATTCATTGAGTTCTGAAGTGCTGTTCTTCGGATCAGCCACCGCGGTTATATTGTGGTGTGCAGCCAGAGTTGCATTCCAGATCGTGGTGACGCTGCTTGTTCCACCTGCCGGAACCGACAGATAGGTAGTATTGAATGGAGTATCATTATCATCTATATAAAAACCAACCTCGACTATGTCGTCTCTAACACCGTAGTTTGCCACGACTGCATTGATATTTACTCCGTCGTATAGATTTACCGGTGTATCAAATGTCAGATCCGGAATCGTGAAATCAGGCACGCCCGTGAACACATCCACGCTCGTACCATTGTTCATCTCATCCGATTCATCGATCTCGCCATCAGGATCTGCGGTCACGGTCAGCGTGTGATCCCCGGTCCGAAGAGGTGTCCAGTTGAATGCAACATCTGCGGCGCATCCGGCACCAAGCGACTCGATATTTGCCCTGTCAACTACTGCCCCATCCACAGCAAGACTCACATTAAACCTCCCGGCACTGGTAGTGCCGTTGTTCGCGATGGTGGCATTGATCGTGTTGGTCACATTGTCGAATATGTAAGGTGGCGTGGAGATCTCTACCACCCGAAGATCAGCCCACCCCCTGTTGATATTCACCCTGGTTGCACCGCTCCGGCCTTCATTCAGCGTGACGGTGTGTTCCACGCTCCCGTTTCCAACCAAGACTCCATCCTTGCTCGCACTGATCAGCAGCACATCGCCTGCACGTAGCTCTGAGGCATCGGTTATGATCTGGTAGAAGTTCGATCCGCTGCGATTATCGGCAACAAATTCTCTGCCGGTGTTTAGATTGGTCACAACCACACACGGCGCATAAACAGGCATATTATTCTCGTAAAAAGCCTCTCCGTAGATCACGAAGATCTGCGATGGCGGCGATGGACTTGGTGGATTCACATACCATATCCATGTCTGCATGTCCGTTCCATTCTCATTGCTCGCCCTCGCAGAGACGTTCCAGACGCCGATAGCCACGTTTGTGTGCGTGTATGCCGCATCAGTCACGCTCCAGTTCGTCTGAGCCGGCGAGCTATTGATCAGCCACGTGACATCCACAACCTGATCGATCGTGATGTTGAATCCCCGCGTCGCATTCTCGATATCATGAACCTGGGATTCGGGAGCATATCCGATGATTCCGGGCGCTATCGACTGGAGTATTACATCGAAGCTGAATACCCCGCCGCTCTCGAGATCGTCCAGACCGACTGTGTGGTTTGCGGTATCAAAGACCGCGCCATCGGTGGCACTCCACCTGAGCACGTCGCCAGCATTCACATCCGCAAGCGTGAGGAGGGTCTGGTAGAAATTAGAGCCGGAGACCGTATCCGCATACCACGCCGCACCGGTGTTCAGGTTGGTTATGCTGACGTTGGGGTTGTTGCACAGAGCACCGCCATCATAAAAGACATGCCCGAAGATCAGGAAAGGGATCGATTGGGTCGTGTTCTGACCATCGAGAAACCCGCCGCTCAGGTCGACCGCGCCGGTTCCTGCGACGCATATCATCAGTCCTAACAGCAGGTGGCGTATCTTCATATTCGCGGTCTCATACAGCCGTCTATTTTTTACAAGAAATCCGGAGCCAGAAGC
>JAYEFK010000096.1:0-10020 GCA_034658575.1 Methanobacteriota archaeon | reverse complement strand
CGCCGCTCAGGTCGACCGCGCCGGTTCCTGCGACGCATATCATCAGTCCTAACAGCAGGTGGCGTATCTTCATATTCGCGGTCTCATACAGCCGTCTATTTTTTACAAGAAATCCGGAGCCAGAAGCAAAAGGCGATAATGGATCGCCAGAAGTGATCTATCGATGCCACCGCCAGCCGGGCGGGGCATTACGCCTATTCCGAAATCCCGATACCCCCCGCCAATTGTAGGAGTCATCTGAACCTGCCGATCAGATACACCACGCAGATCATGCAGAGCATAAGCGCAATCTCGTACAATACAGGCACATCCACCGAGCGTGGCTCTGCCCCGGCAGTCTCCTCTTCCGAGGGTGTGGCAGCTACCTCCAGTGACCCTGTAACCTCAATCGTCGGCATCCCGGATGATGATACATAACTGTGATCGCTTGCAGCAAGCACGACTTCAGGGGGAGCGAGTGTCACATTCCCGGGAACCGAAAAATTGATCATGTATTCGATCTCGCTTGTCTGGTTTCCTGAAAGCGTCGCATGAAGTGTCGTATTTCCCGAGATCAGGCTGGCACATGGTGGTATGACATCTGTCAGATCGATGACGGCATCCGCATTTCCGGTATTTCTGACATTCAGTGTAACTGTGACCGGATCGCCGGGTGAGACTCCGGTCGGATACGCGGTCTTGTTCATGATTATGTATGCCCCGTCCACTGTGATCGTCTGGCTACTCGACCGCACACTAATGGTCTTTCCGGCAATCACGAACGTCGCTTCCGCTCCCGGAATCTCGAACACCCCGGGTCTTACAGGTTCTATGTGATATGAACAACGGACACGCTCGGATGGCGTGATATTAAACCTCCAGGGCGGGCTCTCGTTGCCGCAGAGTCTGAAACCAGACGGAACAGTGTCGTTTAATTCGATCTCGAGATCCTCTTTTCCAGTGTTTTCGAGATCGATACGTACCCACACCGCCCGATCCATCGATATGTGGCTGTTTACCGTCTTCCTGACCGTAAGATCGAATCTCGGCAGCACAAGAACTTCGATTGACGCCGACTCGGTATACTTAACACCCTCCTCATCAAACCCGGTCACATTGACAACGATCTCGAACAACTCACCTTCAGGGTCACTGACCCCTGATGGAACACGCAACTTTGTATAAAACGTCTCCTCCTCATCAACTGTCAGGTTGGCGTAATGTCCGGTAAGATCATCGATCCCCAAGAGATCGCCTGGATCGACCGTGATATCCACGTGCCTGATGTCTGCATCTTCTTCCCCCTCGTTCTCGATCGTAACCATGATACGGATCTCCGAGTCCCGCGCTGTGTATGCCTCGCAGTTGGTCTCGATCTCAAGCGAGATTTCTGGCTTTGCCCGCTCCCAGAACTCGATGTTG
The DNA here is from genome assembly GCA_034658575.1 of Methanobacteriota archaeon. Classification (GTDB taxonomy): domain Archaea; phylum Halobacteriota; class Methanosarcinia; order Methanosarcinales; family Methanogasteraceae; genus Methanogaster_A. The sequence continues at coordinate 8,619 of JAYEFK010000096.1, read as the reverse complement.
ATTAATGGGTTCTCCCACTCAGTCGGGTTTTTCGATTCCGAACTATCCTCGGTTTCGTTGTGGATCTCGATCACGATCTCATCGTTCCAGTTAAAGCAATCGCAGCAGTATTCTTCATCCAACCAGTCACAGTCGCCATGAGTCGTTTTATTCGCCACACACGATGCGTTGAGCACAAACTCGTTTAACAACTCAACCCCCTTCCACAACGATATGATAACCTGATCGGTCTCTGGCTGGTAATCCACAAACTTGATTGTGTAGCCGCTCACCTCATAAGTATCGCCCATGTAGAGCGCAGCACTCCCGACATCGGTCCAGTACTCATCATCGTCCGGATTGAGAGCGGAGGCTGTCTGCACCAGTGTCAGTGCAACCAGTGCGGCACATATCATGCCTGTCCGTGCCAGCCGGATGCCCGCGGTCACTCTTCCTCCACATACACGGTTGCACCGCCTTCGGTCTCATACAGGCTCGCTACATGCTTCCCCATCGTCGTGGTCGTCTCATCGGTCATGTTCAGGACCTCAATCTCAGTCTCGTTCTTGATGATGATCTGCATATCATCCTGCCCGGGATTCTTAACGATCGTGACGTCCTGGCTCGTGAGCAGTTCAGGCATATTGACATACATCATCATCATGACGAGGAGCCCGACAGCGAAGAGCATCGCCGCATCGAAGAGATTCGCAACACCTGATAATGGGTCCTCATCCTCATCGGAAGTTTCTGTTCTTTTTTTCATGAATCTCATAAGTCTACACCTCAACAACCCTATCCTGCAGAACAGCGTGCAAAACTCCCATAGCGCCAATAGACGATTTCTCGACACGCCCCATCTCAATCCACCCGCCGCCGGTCAGGATCTTGATATTTCGGGATTTATCGATCTCCATGCGCTTGATATCAGAATACGGAACCTCGAAATTGGATCCATCGTCAGATAGGATTTTGTTCACAGGCAGCCCTTCGAGGTCTCTTGATCTGCTCCTTGCACGCCCCTTTAGCAAGTATATCATAACAGCGAACGCCGCACATATAAATAAATTAATAAGCAATAAATAATTGAATGGCACGTTGGGTCCGCCGACATTCATCGCGACGATAATCACTACATTCACTATCACGATCGCCCCCATCCAGAGAGCGGAGTTCGCAAGGACGGAACCCGCTGTTTTCGCACTGATCAGTCCGGATCTGTTGAATATCAGGGCACGGTGGACAGACTCCCCCGATTTCGAGACGATTGTTCCGATGACGCCGAGCCGATCGCTCTCGTCTGGTTCCGGGCGCACAACCGGCACTGGTGCCGGCATCGGTTCCGGAACCGGTGTAGCGGGTGCCATATACCCGGCAGCAACACCAGGACTCGATTCGAGATTCCCGAAGAGTATCTCGGAAAGATACTCGATATCGCTGATGTCATGCTTGTACCACCGCGTTCTGACGGTTGCGACCGTGAACCCGATCGCTCCAGCCATCAGCCCGACTACGGTCGTTCCGAATGCGATTACCAGGTTGTTTGCAAGCGTATCGATGTCGCCGGCACTCAGTCCGAGCAGCGCGGGACCCATCGGTATCAGTGTCCCCATCAGCCCGAACATCGGTCCGACCCTGGCAACGAACCTTGAGCGTTCGAGTTTCTTTGTCATCTCGAAGTTGATGTCCTGCAGCAATTTTTCCACTCTCACCTCGAGCATCCCTCTATCGGAACACCCTCGGTGCAGGAAAGCGGTGCGGTACAGAAACTCGTGCACGAACGAATTCGAGCAGTTCTGCCCGAGTATGCCAAACGCGCCTTCCGGGTCGCTCTGTTCCAGTTTCGCCCTCGCCCTGACTGCACTCTCCTCCATCCTTCCGAGATCGCGATGGCGGTTGCGCCACTCAAACAGGAATCCACCAAGCTCAGTCAGACTCCCTGCAATCAGGATGATCAGCACGATCATCACAGGGTAAAGCAGGTTGCCCGAGACTATGGAGATTATCTGCTGCAGCGCATTTGGGATTGAGTACGCCAGTAATGTTGCGGTATCAGTCATTAGCGGTAGATGCTATGACCATCGGGTATATATAGGTTTGGTATTACTTGATGTTACTCTGCGACATTAGTTTACGTGTGTATATTCATCATTCTGATAATATATTCCACTTATTATTGTTTCCTGCTCCTGAATCCTGCATAGATTCGTTGTTCTGCGAGATTGACGCATAGACGTTGTCATCTGCGTGTTTCATAGCAGGATTACCCGGAATGTAAGAGGTGACCACGAAAACCATCAGATAAACATTGCTACTTCATTTTTCGGTGAGCACTTAGAAGCCAGCCCCAGTATATGATTGTGGTTATCAGTGCGATCGTCACCCCGATTGCCACAAACGCCTCGTGCCAGTGTACATATTTAAGAGCAATATCAGGCGCCACCACACCCAGCAATCTCATCTGGATGCCGATGAAAAGAAAGAGCGAAGCAGCATAATACGAAATATAATACGGTCTTATACGCAGAGCTTCGCCAAGTTCTTCGCTGAACCGTGCAAGCACATAGAATACAGCCATAAGCGCAACGACCACGACCGCCCACGCGATGGCAGGGACAGGGATCATTTCTCAACCCCCATCATAATATTGTACAGCATAATTGTGAGTATGGTCAGTAGTATCGCTCCGACACAAGCGAGAATGATCCCATCATAATCGAGCACATACAGTACTGCGGACGATAGAAACAGTATCACCGGCATCAGGAACCAGTTACAATGGGTTTCCCTACCGATGTTGAGCTGGTAGAACCTGCCAATCGCAAATAGAAAAAACGTTATGGCTGCCGCAAGGATTAAGGAGTATGCCTCGAGAACGATCCCGATATTCGCCATAAACTTATCTCCTTCTTCCAAACACCTTATCAAATGCCTCTGCTCTAGTTAATGTCGGTACTCCACTGAATATGCCTTCATACCTCTTGAATGATGCCTCATCGGTCTTGATTTTCATGCCCTGCTCTGTGATCTCGGTTTCATGGATGCCCGCGTCATGTGCACTCCCGCGCATCTTCAGGACCGAGACCGCCCGTAAGAGTTCCGATGCAATCTCAACATATCGAAGCGTGATAACGGTATCCATGACATGCGAGACACCGCCTTCAGTGACCTTTGTCGAGCCGAGGAGGTCTTTTGTCTCGTTTGTGAAGACCGTCGTAATGTTTCTTGATTTGAGATACCTCGATGATTTCTGGATGTACTCAACACCATCTTCATCCGGCGAGAAGTCTTTAAACCCATTGATCGAATCTATCAGGACTCTTTCGACACCGAACTCCGCAATGCAGTCATGTATCTGGAGAAGGCTCTCTCCTGCATACACATCTTCATGAGCGGGATACTGGATGTGCAGCATATCATCCTCCTCAAGTCTCTTGAGGTCCCATCCAAAGGATGCTGCGTTCCTTCGCAGTTGTGCTGCGTTCTCCTCGAACGTAACGATCAGCCCCGGCTCTCCCTTGCGCGCACCGTCAAGGATGAAGTGAATGCCTGCTGTCGTTTTGCCTGTGCCGCTCGGACCTGTAAGAAGCGCGGTCGTCCCGTGGATCAGTCCGCCGCTTAACAACTGGTCGAGTCCCGGGATACCTGTGCTCACGCGTCTATGCGTCGCAGTCGCATCATTTGTCATCGGCGGATCCGGGTAGGTGACGATGCCGTCGCTTGTGATCCTGTATACGTGTTTTCCGCTCGCATAATCCTGCCCCCTCATCTTTAAGACATCGAGATACCTCACGCGGCACCCCTTTCGCAGTTCATTGGACAGGTATATGATCGCATCCGCAACATAACTGATCGGACTTGTCGATATGCCGCTCTCGGTAAACTCGCCAGTGACCAGCACAAGAGAATTCCATCCTTTCATTCCGACGAATAGGTCGAAATAAAACTGCCTGCGTTCGCTATCGCTTAAAGGCAGATCCATCGTCGTGATCGGGTCGATAGCGATCCGATCTGGGTGTATCGCCTCCACATTCTCCTCGATGATGTCTATCAGGTCATACGTCTCGTTCTTCATGATCTCATGACTCAGATCGAAGTAGATGAGATTCTCATCTTCATAGAGCGACTGGTCATAGAAACTGAAGTTTGCCATGTATCCGCTGAGCATCGCAATCGGCTCGGATATGGCTGAAAAATAAAGACATGTCTCGCCATTCTTTGCCGCGGCGAAGAGGGACTGGATTGCAAATGTCGTCTTGCCAGTGCCAGCCGTGCCAGCGATCAATACGGTGGACGGACGCGTAAACCCTTTGTCGAGTATCTGATCCATCCCCGGTATGCCGGTTGGAACCTGTTTCATAAAATCACCTATTCTTTGTGAGGACGTGACGTTACAGTGAAATCCGTGACATCCTACATATACCTAACCACCAGAAAAATTTCTTTCCGATCAAAATTTTTCTCGGTCAGAGAACTCCCCCGTGTCGGCAGCCGACAGTTCACGCTGCAGGCATCACCATTTGTACCCCACAGTATATGAACATTTTGGAGATGAATCGAAGACTTGTCTGGTTATATGACACCCGAATCAGACCGGACTACATCGATCTGTCAGTACTCTGCCACCATCTCCTTGATCCCCGCCAGCAGATCAGCCATAGCGAATGGTTTTGACAGGAAAGCGCGTGCGCCAGATGCAAGCGCAGCATCCCCGACAGAGGTGTCAGCGCTCGCAAATATTATTTTTATATCCGAATTGATTTTCAATATATCTTTCGTGGTCTCGACCCCGTCCTTGTCCGGAATGCGGTGGTCCATGATCACAACTTCGGGCGGCTCATCCATCTCTTTGAAGATTTCAACCGCCTCATCGCCGTTATACGCATTCGCAACGATTTCGTGTCCATCCACCTCGAGGATTGCACCGCAAGAGTTCAAAGCATCGGTTCATCATCCACGATGAATATTGTTGTCATGGTCAGTCCCCCTTCGGGAGCAGCACAATGAAGTTGCTCCCAGATGTCTGGTCACCCTTGACCCGATCCTCCACCCAGACCTTCACCGTAACTCAGAACGATATCTTAACGATCGTGAGCCCGAGTCCTGACCCTTGCGCACTCTCACCAGCCTTTTCCATGCGGTCGAATATGATCTTCTTATAGTCATACCCGATACCGCGTCCCCGATCCTTAAACTCGATCGCCCAGTCATCGTCTGATGAACTGATATCAACATCGATTTCGATGATATCATGTCCATCGAACTTGACAGCATTGTTAAGGAGATTTAAGAAGACGTTACAGAGCAGCGCGTTGCCGCGGATGAAATATCTGTCAATTGTAGCGGGGATGTCACCAGAGGATATGCTCACGTAGCGTGCAACAACCGGTCAGAAACGCGGGGATACAAACGAACAAATCACTTTTGTGCACGATGGCGGTTGGATAACGACGTTAGGAGAGGATAAGCGCAGGCGGATCCCTATTGGATGCTTGACCAAAGCACGCATGGGCGACTACGGTCTTGCAGGTCCGGCATCCGCATACCCCTGCCGCTGCCCGGTTCCTGCTTCTCTTTCGAGTGCTTCGGGTTTGAATGCGAGTTTGATCACGTTTAACGCATGTTCCCTGGCGCGGGCTTCCGAGAGCGCTGCAAGTTCACGATCACTCGCAGCTTCGTCCTCGTGCACGAAGACCTCTATTATGTGCGTGTTCGTCATCAACTGCGCCATGATGATCCCCTGCGATGCCTCGTGCGCACAGATCTTGTCCTTCGGGTCCCCCCCTGGCATCCCGAACGCCATCACGATATCGCACGAGCGCTCCTCGATAAGTCTCTTGCACGCAACAGGAAGGTCCTTGATCCCGGGAACGGTGTAGCGCTCGATCCTTACCGATGCGTTCCTCTTCAGTTCCGATATCGCAGGTTCTGCCATATCCACCCGTGCAAATGTCGTGTCAGCGATTCCTATGGTTGTCATGGTCAGGTCTCTCAAACTGCGATCATCCCCTGTATGGGTAAATTTGGACTGGTGCCATAAAAACATATCCGCAACTATGGGCTGCCAACCCCCTGGTGGCGTGATAACCCCCGCCGCCGCGGACGATTCACCGTGCGATTGCGATTGTGACCCGCCCGTATCTTCTTTTCTCAAGCACCAGCTCCTTCCTTTCGGAAAGTGCAAGTGCAGACGGCTCTGCCACGCCAACGAGATCGAACCTCTTCGCCTCAGACGGAGAGGGCGGCTCATAAGCGTTGATCGTCTCATCGTCAAGGAACACGATCTCGCGACCGAGCGACCTTACTGCCTCCTTGATGCCTGCCTCGTTCTCTTTGAGCCGCGAGGATGCGAATATCCGCACATCGTCTATCACGACCCCTGCATCACAAAGCCCAGACTCGATGGCAGCAGATACTTCCTCGCGGGTAACGCCGCGCCTTGATCCGATTCCAATGATCATGCCGGTTACTCTATTGTTTATGTGTCGAAAGTCTTTTGGGAGATACGATCAGCCGCCCGGCATGACTCTTCAATAAAAAATAAACGTAACTACTCAGGTATGTTGATCGGTCTCCCGATTGCGATCCTGTATCTTCTGGCAAGAAAAATAACCGCGGAGGACGCAGAGGAACGCAGAGCCTATAACCGTTTATATCCCCTCCGCGTCCCTCCGCGCACTCTGCGGTTAAATTCCTGGTTTGGTTATAGTATCTCACACATACCGGGTAGTTCCGGCATAGTGAAGTCCACTGATAGTGGTTTTGGGTACCTGAGTAGTTACAAATAAACAGACACAAACGCAACAAAAATAAAAAAAAGAGCCCCCCACCACACAGGCGGGAGGATTTTCACGCGCTTTAAATCAGCTTCTTGATCGGGTGGTTCGGATCCAGTACCGTAAGCCCGAGATCCTCTGCGTTCTCAGCAACCATGATATCGATCATTGCAGCCGCGGGTGTGATCATCTTCGCATTCTCAATCGGTCCGTACAGATAGTAATCCGCACCTCCGATTCCAGCGATCAGGTTGGTTCCGATATCCACAGGAGCCCACACATCGCGGTGCTCCTTCTTAAACGTCTTCATCCAGTCCCATGCGGATGCCGAGTTGTGGTATCCTGCGCCAACAGGGAGTCCGAGCCGTGCCTTCACAGCGACGCCTGCACGAACGTTTGCGCCTGCGCCTGCTCCGAGTGGCATCGCAGCAACGTCGATTAAAGGCTTTGTGATGCCGCAGTCCGCAGCGATATCAAGCATACCTGCATCGATTCCTGCTGCGCCTTCCTCAAGAATCTCGATCTTCCCCTTGACTCCGCCTTCGGTTGCATTGAATGCAAGAACGATCGCGGATGTCAGGTCAGACTCCTTGACAGCCAAAACCTCATCATCGTGGATACTTGCGTTTATTGAGTTGTGTATAGCGCGATCGGCAACACCGATCTCGGTTGCATACCCAACACCAAACGCCCGGACATCGCCAGCTGATGAGTCAATTAAGAATGGCTCATCATACCCGTCTACGAACCAGTCGATGTATTTCTTCATCGCCTCATTCGTCTCTGCAACGATCTGGTTGCAGTGCGGGTTGCCTGTGATGTCACTGACCTCTTCTGCTGCCGTCCAGAGGGCGTCAGCAGCGTTCTTGTCGAATTCTCCCTTGTCCTCGTCCGTTACGATCTTGTGCCGATTATAAAACATCGAACCGAAGAGAACCGTTGGGTATTCTCCTGGCTGACCTCCTATCGTCGTGCCTCCTAAATCAAAGACATTCTGTTCTTTATCAAATCTGAACATATTATACCTCAAACAATTCCAGTCAGGATTGCGTATGCTAATACAATCACAATACCTGCCGCTATTCCGTAGAGTATGCCAATATCTCTACCAACCTTCTTTCCGATTCGCTGATATATCTCGGAATTTACGAACTCAACCTTCTCGTCGATATCGTCCAGCCGCTTCAGAACCTCATTGTACTCAGCCCTGTCAACGACGACGTGTGGAACGATGATCTGTCCTTCTTCTGCCATATTAAATCACCTCTTACATCCACAGAATCGGTGCCAGAACCAGTATGAGGGCAAACAGTATGCCTGCTGCGACACCGAGCGGTGCACCTGCCGTGAAACCCGAATCCAGTTTCTGGTTACGTGCGATCAACTGCCCACGACGCCGTATGCTCTCAACAACGATCTCGAACGGTTCCATGAATGGATCGACCACCATCGGAGTACCGACATCGTAAGTGATCTCAGCTCCCGCTTCTTCTTCTTCGGAAACTTCCTCCGCAACAACTTCTTCGGTTGTAGCGGTTTCATCGACAGTTTCTTCAATCTTTTCTTCTTCTGCCATTGTCATGCACCTCCAAGAAGGTTGCTAAGAACTCCTTTCGCCATTAGCACAAGTCCAAGAAGGATCATCGTTATCGTAAGACCGATCATGATACCTTCTATCTTGGCTGCGTAGACACCTGCTGCAAACTTGTTTAAGTTGCCTGTGTCAATCATCGCAGCTTCGACCTCCTTGATCCGTGCGCGGACCGTTGCAACTTCTGATGCCATCGGTCTGAATCCTGCGATCTCTTCTTCGCCTCCGCCTTCCTCGATCTTGACTTCCATCGGCTCAGCATCGAGTGCTCCG
>JAYEFK010000095.1:0-1817 GCA_034658575.1 Methanobacteriota archaeon | reverse complement strand
TCTGCAAGATGTTTGATCGTGATCGCGGTCGTGTGGGTGCGCAAGACCTCTTTTCGGGACAACTCCTTACTCCATCTCCCACCCCAGCCGGTTGAGCCGGTATCGCCGCCGAATTCGTGGACGTCTCTTACTTTCCCGTAATATGCAGGGATATCCGCTTCGCTATCGAGATAGAACGTGTCCTGCATCTCCCGGGCAGGATGATCCTGCGGCTGGAAGAGCGCATCGAAGTTCCAGAAGGAACTCTGCACGATATCGCCTTTGATCTCGGTAAATCCCATATCGAGCAGTATCCTGCGCATCCGGTCGATCAGACGCTGGTACGGATGAATCTTCGCGCAAAACGCCCGCGGCACCGGTGCATGGATGTCGTAAGCACGGATGTTCTCCCATCTGCGGCTACGTATAACATTAGACGTCAGTTGCACGATCTCATCGATATCTGGCTGGCATGCGATCTTATCTGCAAGTTTTATGCCTTCTTCTGTTATCGCAATCGTTCTCTCTTTTCTCTCTGCCACATCCACCAGTTTTCGCTTGATGAGGTCCTTTACTGCATTCTTCTGTGCATCATCTGCCAGAACTCCCCCTTCGAGCAGTATCTTCAGCGCTTCCTCATCTGCACCCCCCTCTGGCTCCGCATCGCAAGCAGGCACGACCACACCGTCCACGATCGCTGCCCACTTCTTCCGCCGCAGCCAGCCCATGGATATCCCGACCATCGCAGACTGGAACTTATCCTTCAGGTCCGGGACCGTGACCTTTTCGCTGCACGACTGCAGGTGTGAGAGTATCTGGCGTTCAGGCAGTCCGATTCCCGCGTATTCGCGACCTTCTTCTGTGAGCGTGTAAATCTCTGTTACCGATTCATGGACCTCGGCAAGTCCTTTTTCTTCCAGAAGGAAAGCGGACTGCATCAAAGCATCGGGATTCAAGTCTGATCTCCCTGCAAGTTCCAGTGGCGTCGATCTCTTCAGGTCGTGCAATGCCGAAAGCATGCGTCTTTCATTTGGTGTGAGTTGCATGGCGCAATCTTTGTTACTGTTTGCAATATGTATTTCGGATGCCTCAGTCGAGTCTTTTTAATTTCGTCGGGTTGATATGATAACCTCTTATGCTGCTCGCATATCTCACTCGCCCAGCACTTCAAACAGCCCCTTGAAATGCGAATCGAACGTGATGATCTTTTTGATATGCTCCTGCTGCATTACTACCATTGTGGTCGCGTCAGTGAAACTTATTCGCTTATCAAAAAGCCTGAAAAACATTTCCCTTGCCTTGTTGAGAACAGTATCATCAATCATCAACATCTCAATACGCGGTGAGAGTATAACATCAGAGACATCCTTTGCCACATTCTTATTTCCAGTGCGCACCATCGCCAGTGTCAAAGTCTCGTCATAGATAAAATCGGTAGTGTATATGGCGCCAAACTCCCTTTGCAGGGCGCGTCGTAACAGGTCATCCGCCTCTTTATGGTATACGTCTCTTTTATTCCGGTATGCCATGAATGCGCCGGTACCAATAAATACAGACATTGCCCGCCCTCAGTTATACAGGTATTCGTCCACCTTTGCGGCGTTGGTCTCTTCACCCCAATCTACAGCCTCGTTCCATGCCGGATCATCCCTTAACGCGGGCATTTTTTTTATGAGTTCATCTTCATGCAACAGGGCATAATCCGAGATCTTATCAAGTAAGTTTTGAAGGGATATCTTCTTACCAGTGCTGATAGTGAATTTCGATTGCAGGACATCCAGTTTATTTTTGGTGATGTCTTTTACTTTTATGCTTGCGTACATCGACATTTCCTGTTT
>JAYEFK010000094.1:0-8354 GCA_034658575.1 Methanobacteriota archaeon | reverse complement strand
TGGTCCATGTACGCGTTGCCAGACCATCCGTAGACCCAACCACGCGTTCGCTCCTGTAAGCTCGACGTGAATCGATATTTCTGCATTCGGCATGAAACTGATCCCCTATCATATCAGTAAACTACTTATAAAATAATGCACCATTATGATACATCAATGAACGTCAAGCTATCGGAACTCGAACTCCGCGTGATAATCCTCCTGGATGATTCACTCACTATGGGTGAGCTTGCAGAACGTGCTTCCGTTACCCGGGGCTACATCTCAAGGGCTGCTACATCACTGAGGGATAAAGGATTTGTGGAGATCTCAAAAAGCGGAATAACAAAGAACGTGAGTCTGACAAACAATCTACACGCTGTGACCCTCAGAACCATCCTCCATAAGCGAAGCTACATGCCCCTAACAGAACTTTTGCAGGGATCTGGCATCCGGGTTCTGGCTGTACTATCGGGCGGCAAAGCTGACTTTGCTGATTTGCGAGATGAGAGTTGCGTGTCCGTTGCAACCCTCTGGCGCTGGATTAAAAAGTTCAAAGAGCACGCGATGCTGCTCTCCCGAAATCATGAATATGAACTGCCTCACGACCTTCAAGATATCAGAGAGTTCCTGAAATACTATTGTGCCTACAGTGCAACCTCCACATTAAGAGAGATCTCACCTGAAGGCGATTTTATTGCAACCCATGGTTTTGAGTTTCTTTTCACTTCAAATAAGACGATTGCGCACGAAAACGTAAAGCCAAGCGGACTGACCGCTATATCAGAAACAATTCCGCTCATACTCACCGAAAATTACTATTTCCACTCTTCGCGGAGGTTACCTGTAGAAGAAATAGCAGTACACGCCGTTGTTGCGGACCCACACAGCAAAAGAAACCTGACGTATGTTATATTATACATCCTGAAAACAAAACTTGATAAGAATCTTTTTTTTAGAATTTCAACGCGATATGGGGTAGCTGACGTTTCCCAGACTATATTGAACCTTTTAACCACAAGGAAGCAACCTGACCAGAGTTTTATGCCCTCGCTCTCATATATCAAAGAAAAGGCAAAGGAGTACAACATACGATGGCAAGAGTGAGGTTTGATGGTGGATACGTATCCAGTGAGCTTATAAAAGTTGGCAATACCCTGACTACGCCTGTAAATCTCTACCTCATAGGCGGCGCTGCCATGATACAATACGGATTAAAGGCTGCAACCAAGGATATTGATGTGTTGTTTTCAACTCACTAAGAGGCGGCAGAGCTGGTTCGCGCCCTTAATAAAGTGGGATATCAGCTGATTCAAACCAGCCGGCTTACGCCCGACTATCAGGCGATGTTCGCAACACAAATACTTGAAAACGCGGATGGGTTCAGATGGGACGTTTTTCATGAATTCGTGTGCAGAAAACTGAGACTATCGCCTGATATGATCAAGCGGGCAGGATCTCTTCTCAAGGCGGGACATCTGACGGTCTGGCTGATCTCAAAAGAAGATATCTTCCTTCTCAAAAGTGTTACCGAACGAGACGATGATGTGACTGATCTGTTGATGCTGGCAAGATCGAAGCTTGACTGGGATGCAGTGTTAAAAGAATGCTTGAACCAATCAAGAGACGATTTTATATGCGAAATCGATCTCTACGATAGATTAGATGTGCTTAAAACCTCTCATGGTCTCGAGACATCAATATATGGTCGTATTTCAAAAATGGCGCAAGACCAGATGGAAAAGTGGATCGAAGATAGGATTCTCAGAGAACTTGATGCAACTCCCACCGGATTGGAAAACCTGTTAAAAAGATTCGGATGCGAAAAAGAGACGTTGTTACCTTCTTTGGCTCGTCTGAAGGAGATTGGTAGAATAAAAAGAGTGGGAGATGGATATGCGGTGAATGAAAAGATTTGATGGAGTTTGGGGAACGAAACTTCCCGGATAGCTTGTTAGCCTTTGCACCCCAATACCTACCCGCTCCCGCGACAAGATTCCCTGACGCAGCACACCACCCGTCCTGCGCTCCTGTGAGCATCACGCCGACCCAGTCCCGGTACTCGTTGCCAGACCATCCGTAGACCCACCAGTTGTTCGCTCCGGTGAGTTCGGCGTGAATTGAGACTTCCGCATCAGGGGATGTCGTGTAATTCGCACAGATGCGGCTCTCGTATTCATAACATGCCGGAGGCGTCCGGTCTTCGGGATGCGGCATCCTGTAAACCGAACGGGTCAGGTTGTACTTCGGAGAGAGCATTGGCTCGTTTCCAGCCGGGTTTTTTGTGTTTATCTCGCGATCTGTTTGCAACATCACCGAAACCCATTCGGACGCATGCGTCTGAGCCGGGCATGGAATTGCGTCCGGACCGCACTCTTCTTCTGGTAATGGCACAGGAGGGGTGTTACGATCAGGAGTTATCTCCTCTGCGTGTATCTTTAGCATCTTTCCGTGCTCAGTTTCAACGAGGTCGCAGTCCCACCCGGAAGGTATGGAGGCGTTTTTTGCTATGATCTCGCAACCGATCTTCGATTCATCTTCTGACACCGGCGGCGGTACGTAAAATGTTGCGTTGTGCAGGGCAAAATCCGTTCTTACTGTGACCTCATAGCGGTATTCGCTTCTGTACGTATCTTCATAGATACTGCGGGTGTGATACGTCCATGCGCATGCGAGCAGTACTATCACGGTTAGTATCCCGATTCCGAGTTTCGTGAGTGTTCTCATACCCTCAACCTATTTCACTCATGCCTGAGCGCATCCACCGGATCCATCCTTGCAGCCTTGTATGCGGGAAACATCCCTGCGATCAGACCCACCACAACAGAGACGCCAAAACCTGCCACAATCAGCGAGACCGGAAAGACGCTGGGGAGATCCATCAGACTCGCTCCTACATACGCTCCAACAATCCCAAACGAGGTCCCAAGAATTCCTCCAAAGAACCCGACCACCGCAGATTCCACGACAAAGAGCGAGAGAATATCCGTGCTCGTGAATCCAAGTGATTTCATCAGCCCGATCTCCTTTGTACGTTCGGTGACAGTGACGAGCATGATGTTTGCAATCCCGATCGAGCCTACAACGAGCGAGATCAGTGAAACGGCTGTGAGGAGCGCGCTGATCGCATCCACCCATCCACCCATCATCTCCACCAGATCGATCTGCGTCATTATCCGGTACGGTTTCGCATCCTCGTCATCCATATCACGTTTCGAGATTCCAAAGTTTCTGGCGAGCCGCTCATCCACCTCTTCTGATATCTCCTCTACGGCATCAAGACTGACTGCCGATGCATGGAATGCGCCATAATCCGCATCTCCTGTTATCGCAATCATCGTATCCACAGGGATGAGTATGCGATCGTTCGGGAGGATATTATTGATGTTCACGCCTGACTTCTCTTCAATTATCCCCTTCACTTTGAACTTTCTGGTGACGGACGATCCATCACGCAATCGAAACGTTATGTCGATCGAGTTCTGCAGCCCAATCTTCCGATCAAACTTTTCGTTTGCGACGTTATATCCGATGACCGCCGTGTACCGATCCTTATCTGTTAAAAAAGATCCCTCAGCCATCTTTATGTTTCCAACCCGGGAATAATCCTCGAAAACTCCCCAGACAGAGACGATTTTGGACTCGGACATGTATTTGACCTCAGCAGAACTCCATTCCCCTTCACTGGAGACACATCAACGATGCCTGGCGTGTTCTTCACAAGTTCCAGTTCATTCTCGAAGAAGATATTATCCTCTCTGCCATAGATCATGATGAAATTTGGTCCGTACAAACCGATCTCGTCTGCGAAGTACTGGTTGAAACTCGCACCGAGCGAGACATTGGCGACTACCGCAGCAACACCGATTATGATTCCAAGAGTGGTCAGTGCAGATCGCATCCTGGCACTCTTTATGCTGCCGATTGCGATCTGCGCTGATTGTACCGGGTTTATCATTGCGATCAGCTCTGTTTCAAGTTCTTCGTCTCTTTTTGCGATATATGTACACGCCAGCAACAATCAGTAGAAGTAGCACTGCACCGATCATCGCCGTATTGGAATTCCTCTCTTGCATCACAGGTTCAATCTCGATGACACGGTTGTTGAGGACCACCTCATGCTGGTTGTTACCGTTTCGATACACTACAAGGAGCCGGAGATCGCTCCTGCCAGATACATTACCAGTAACTTCACAATCGAATTCGATCGTGAATAGTTCGTCAGGTTCCATTGTGCCGATGAAGTACTCAGTCGGTGTAAACGTGATGCCTTCTGCCTGCGGCTCGACGCTCACGGCTGTGAACGTGCTTGAGTGCGTATTCGCAACATCAAACTCGATCGTACCTCCAGCAACGGTCAATTTCAGTGGTCTGGACGGGATGATCTTAATCCCTGCTGATTCGACCCTGATCGGAACATCCCAGTTTGCATTGAAGGTATGGGAACTCCCCACAATAGCAAGTTTCAGGTGCTCTGTCCCGTCATCCGCATTATCGTAAACCAATATGTTGAAAGAGAGATCGATTGAGTCTCCGGGTCCAAGAATGCCCATATTCTGGTAGGAATCGGTTGCAACTTCAATTGCATCCGATCCGACCAGTGTTACTTCCTTTAACTGCGCATTAGTGTCGTAATCCTTGCCGTCAATCGTTACCGAGTACTGGGATGCGGTGTTTGTGAGCGTAAGCGTCACAGTACCGGTATCGCCTGGTATCAGCACCTCCGGATCAGTCTTGATCGCTCCGAGTTTGAGTGTTCCCCTGCTGTCGAGTGTGTCTGCGCCTACCTTGATCTCAAAGTCTTTCTCGGACTATGTTATGCCCTTCTCGTCCTGGTACCTGATCGTTGTCTCACCGGTTCCGGGTTTTGCGTCAGATGCCACGAAGAGCCGGTATTCGTACATCGCGGAACAGTCTGCCCCGATGCTCCCCTTGTTCTGGAAAGCATTGGCAACTGAATCGAGTGTGAACGGATACTTTGGCACAAGTTCGATCGTCACGTCTTCTGCTGTGCCGCCGCCTGTATTCTTAACGTTCACCCATAGATCTACGTACTTCCCGATCTCTGCCGGATATGGCTCATATTTCACGATATCTACCTTAAGCGCACCCGCAGCAGACGCAGGAGCAATTGTCGCTGATGCTAAAATGGCGAAAGCGAAGATATATATTATCTGACTACTTTTGTTCATAATTCCCAACCTCATGTATTCCCATTTCCATTCCCATTCACAAGCAGTCCGTCCTTCACACGCACGATCCTGTCAGCATGAGACGCAATCTCAAAATCGTACGTGATCATGATGATGGTACGTCCACCTCGGTTCAGGTCCTCGAATATCTTCATGGTCTCACCTCCAGTCCTCGTGTCGAGATTTCCAGTGGGCTCGTCAGCGAGAATGATCGTAGGGTCGTTTACGAGCGCTCTTGCAATCGCAACACGCTGACACTGCCCGCCTGATAGTTCTGTCGGCTTATGGTGCATCCGATCGGAGAGTCCGACCAATTCCAGGAGTTCCTTCACACGCTTTCTCGGATCACAGCCTGGTTTTAGGTTCGCAAGCGTGGGGAGTCCGACATTCGCAAAGACGCTCATTCTGGATACGAGATTGTAAGTCTGGAATACGAATCCGATCTCATGCCCTCTGAGATGTGCCAACTCGACCTGGGATAGTTTGTTCATCTCCTTTCCGAGAAGACGGATTGTTTCGCTGGTGGGACGGTCGAGGCATCCGATCAGGTTCATGAGCGTGCTTTTGCCTGAACCGGATGGACCCATGATCGCAAGGAACTCGCCGTTCTGAACAGAGAGATCGATGCCGTGAAGTACCGGAACTTCCATCTTGCCGATATAGTAACTCTTCCTGACGTTTACGATATCCACGGCTAAAATTTCATCCTGCCGCGGTTCTTTGTAGTTGTTTAGAGTCATTTAATCACTCTCCTTTGATTATTTTGATATTCATCTGCAAATATGTGAGGATTAGTTTGTAGAATCCTCTTGTTATAAGAATCAGCACTATCAGGAGTATGTCGCCGACTATGTGGAACCATATCCCTACCATCCATTTCGAGGCGTCTCCACTGTAAAGTATGGACACACTTGCTGGGTATGCCAACATCAGAAACGGCATTGCTATAAAGACTGCTGCCACGAAGTACGCTGCAAATAGCAGTTCTATAGCTATAATCAGAGGTATCAAGACAAAGATCAGGTTTAACAATCCAAGACCAGTGACTGTGGTTATCGCTCTAAGAATGTTTCTTATACCGGGCTCTCTTTTAGCTCTGGTGATTGAGTATTCTGCTTTTATGCTTTTTGCGATTGAAGCTGGGTCTCCAAGCGATTCTGCGATCTCTTCGTCTGTTCTGCCTCTTTCCAGTCCAATCTCAAAGTGATCCTCATAATCACGCATCGTCTCCTTCTTTTCACCTTTCGGGATCCCGGTCAACGCCTTATCCAATTTCTGCATAAACTCTTTCCTATTCATCGCTCTCACACTCCTCAATCAGCTCGTTAACACCTTTTATCAAATCATTCCAGTCATTTAGCAGGGTTTTTTTGTATTCTATTCCCCGATCGGTTATTTTATAGTATTTTCTCGGAGGTCCTTCCGAAGATTCCTGTAAGTAGGTCGTAAAATAGCCTTCTCTGGTCAATCTTCTCAGGAGCGGGTATATCGTACCTTCTGAGATTTCTATGTGGTTTGAGATGGTTTCTGCCAATTCATACCCATAACAGTCCCTTTCCGAGAGAATCGCAAATGCACACAGTTCAATCACCCCTTTCTTGATTTGTATGTTCATCTTCTTCTTTCCTGGCTACACATGGTACCTGTCAAAGTTTGCTACTATGTAATGTATGGTACTATGCTATATATAGTTTTGGGTGTGACCGGTGCATCGGGACCCGCACTCAAGTTCTGAACAGCTCACCCCTCCCGCTCCACAACCTCGCCATCGCGGGGCATGATCACCTGGGTCCTGATATCAGTGTCATCGGGGCTCATGCGCAACCATCAGGATCGTCTGCCCGGGTATCCCGACTTTAGCTTCCTGAATAACTCGGGAATCCACCTTGGCGACGCACTGTCCAGATTTGCGGTCGGCGTGATATGAGTTCACACTGCAACAGAGTTCTCCACTGTTTTTGCGCATCACAAGTTTGATAGGGGGTGCATCACATACCAGAACAATAATGTCACCAGAAACTGCCCTGATACGACTTCCAGAGATGGAGTTTGAGTTCATCGATCACAGCATAAATGAGGGATATTACGCGGATCGTGACGAGTTTATCAGGGCTGCAGTGAGGCTTTTGATACACGATGTGTCAAAGAGAAAGTTGAGCGAGGTAAAGAGGAATATGAAAAAAATTCCGCACGACGGACTCTTGCAGACCATAAAAGAGTCGAGAAAAGAAGTGTATCAGCAGATCTGGGATGATTAAAGCATATCTTGATACAAATATCTTTCTCACGTATCTAAACGTCGAGACCAGCAACTCAGAACTGGTCATCGAACTGGCAGATCAGGGTGCATACGCCGCTGTAGTCTCCTTTCATACCATCAATGAACTGATGCACAACATAAAATCGAGATATCCGAAGAATGTTGCCGGATGGATGTTTGCATTCCTCTGGTCGATACAGGGAATTCGTTTTGTCCAAAAAGAAGAGATAGATGCGTTAAAAAGTCTATATTCTGATTTAATCACAGATGTGGACGATGCGCCACATATTCACGCATATTTTGCTCATGAGTGCGATTATTTTGTGACCACTGATCGGAGACTAACAGAGATGAGGATCCGCGAAAAAGTCGATTTCAGGAGTCCGAAATCGTTTTTACACGTTCTCGGCGTGGAAGGGTATGATACGGTGGGCGGTGTATGAGTTTCATGAAATTTCTGATGCCGCAAAACCATCCCACCCTCCCGCTTCACAACCTCACAATAGCGGGGCATGATCACCTGGGTCCTGATATCCGCGTCCTCCGGGCTCGCACAACCATCAGAATCGTCTGTCATGGTCTCCTGACTTTAGCTTTCTGAAGAGCTCAAGAATCTGTTTTGGGTCTACTCATGCCTGAGCGCATCCACAGGATTCATCCTTGCAGCCTTGTATGCGGGAAACGCCCCTGCAATCAGACCGACCCCGACAGAGACCGAAAACCCAATCACGATCAGCGAGACCGGAAATACGCTTGGCAGACCTATTACACTCGCTCCACCGTACGCTCCGACAACTCCAAGGAGCGACCCAAGAATTCCGCCGAAGAGTCCGACTACTGCTGACTCCACGACAAAGAGTGAAAGAACATCCCTGCTCGTGAACCCGAGCGATTTCATCAGCCCGATCTCATTTGTCCGCTCG